>JAHDEU010000307.1 GCA_020628635.1 Hellea sp.
GCATCGGTGTAGGTCGATTTTAGCTTGGAGAACTGCCGCCACTTCAGAATCGTCGCGGGCAATGGCTCGCCCGCGTCTGCGAGATCCTGCAAGATGTCGACGCCTGTCTGCCACGCGCCGGTCTTGGTCTTCTTGCCGCCTTGCAGCCCCATCTGGTCGAACAGGATTTCGCCGATCTGCTTAGGGGAGCCAATATTGAACGGACCGCCCGCGATCTCATGCGCTTCGGCCTCCAGCCCCGCGA
The DNA here is from genome assembly GCA_020628635.1 of Hellea sp. GTDB lineage: Bacteria > Pseudomonadota > Alphaproteobacteria > Caulobacterales > Maricaulaceae > Litorimonas. The sequence goes on from JAHDEU010000307.1 coordinate 245, forward strand.
GCTTCTGGGAAAACAGCGAGGACAGCCGCGCGAGCTCGGCGCGGTCCACCTTGATGCCCTCATTCTCCATCTGCGCGACGACCGCCGGCATGTCGCGGTCGATGTTCTCATAGACGCGCGTGACCTCGGCGGCCTGCAGCTTGGGCCGCAGGAACTTCCACAGCCGCAGCGTGACGTCCGCGTCCTCGGCGGCGTAGCGGGTCGCGTCATCCAGGCCGATCTGGTCGAATGTCTTCTTGTTGCGGCCCGTACCCGCGATCTCCTTGAACGGCACGGGTGTGTGGCCGAAATGCGTTTCCGCCAGCGTGTCCATGCCATGATTATTGGTGCCGTTGTCCAGCGCGTAACTGATCAGCATGGTGTCGTCGTAAGGATCAGGGTGGAGCCCGTAGCGCGCGAACACGCCCAGATCATATTTGAAGTTCTGCCCTATCTTCAGCACGCTGTCCGCTTCCAGCATGGGGCGCAGCATCTCCAGCGCACGGTCCCGGTCGATCTGTTTCGGCGCGCTATTGTCGCCCAGCAGGTCCGCCTCCCCGACATGGGCGAGCGGGACGTAGCAGGCCTCATTGTCATCCACGGCCAGGCACACGCCGACGATATTGGCCGCACGCGAATCCAGGCTGTCCGTTTCCAGATCGACGGCGACGTGACCCACTTCGCGTGCGCGCGCGATCCAGTGGGCGAGCCGCTCCTCGTCCTGCACGCACTCATACCTGGTGTGGTCGAAGACCGTGTTGGGATACTCCTCGCGCGTGGCGGGACCTTCCACCACTTCGCGCGTATCATCCGCGCGGATGCCGCTGCCCTCGCCGTCGCCGACGGCCTGGCGCACGCGGGCCGTCAGCGTGCGGAAACCCATCTCTTCCAGGAAGTCGAACAGCTTTTCCGTGTCGGGATCGCTGACGGCGAGCTCGTCCAGCTCCACCTCCACATCGACATCCGTCTTGAGCGTCACGAGCTGTTTGGAAATGCGCGCGAGCTCCGCATTCTCGATCAATTTCGTGCGGCGGCCCTTTTGCGGAATCTCCTCGGCCCGCTCCAGCAGCGTTTCCAGATCGCCATATTCCTGGAGCAGCAGCGCCGCCGTCTTCACGCCGATGCCCGGAACGCCCGGCACATTGTCCGTGCTGTCGCCCGCCAGCGCCTGGATGTCGATGACGTGCTCCGGCCCCAGCCCGAACTTCTCCTCGACCTCCTTCGGACCGATGGTCTTGTTCTTCATCGGGTCGAGCATGACGACGGTGTCGGAGACCAGCTGCATCAGGTCCTTGTCCGAGCTGATGATCGTGACCCGCGCACCCAAGCTTTCCGCCTGGCGCGCATAGGTCGCGATCAGGTCGTCGGCCTCGAAACCCATCATCTCCACGGCAGGGGCCCCGAAGGCGCGCGTCGCGTCGCGGGTCAGCGGGAATTGCGGGACGAGGTCTTCGGGCGGCGCGCCGCGATTGGCCTTGTAGTCGGGGTAGATGTCCTTGCGGAAGGTCTGCTCGGTCGCATCGAATATCACCGCGAAATGGGTCGGGCGGTTGTCGTCCTTCTGGTCGCGGAGCATCTTGAACAGCATGTTGCAGAAGCCCGCCACGGCCCCGATCGGCAGGCCGTCGCGCTTGCGCGTCAAGGGCGGCAGGGCATGGAAGGCGCGGAATATATAGGCCGAGCCGTCCACCAGCACGACGTGGGATTTATCGGTAACGGGCGCAGTCTCGGACATGCCGACCCTGTGGGCGAGCGCGCTCTTCCTGTCTATACCACGGGGCGTCGTTGCGCTTATAAGCCACGCGTGTACCAGTCCATCGACGACGATCATGAAGACTATGAGGAGGCATCGCGCGCAGGCGTAATCCTGCCCGTTCTGCTGGGCGCAGTGGGTCTGGCCGTCATCGGCACGCTGGTCTGGCTCGGCAGTCCGGGCCAGCCGGCGGGCAGCGGCGATCCGGTGGTCAGCGCGCCGAACGTCACCCGCGCCTACCGCCAGGCCATTGCGGAAACGGATCCCGCCCTGCGCCGCGCGCGGCTGACCGACTTCGTCAACCAGAACCCGGAGAGCGATCGCGCGGCGGTCGCCCGCGCGCAGCTCTCCGTGCTGGACGCCGCGGAAAGCGCAGACTGGGAGGCCACGGTCGCGGCCGTCTATGATGCGGCGTCCGACACGCCCACCCGCAGCGCGGCGGTCGATGCGTTCGAGGCGCGCTGGGGCGGTTATCTCGGCGGGCGCGACGCCGAGATCGGCGCGCTGCGCCTGCAGATCGAACAGCTCGCCGGAGACGCCCCGAGAGAGACGCGTCCCGACCGCTCCCTGCCGGACCAGCCGTCGCCCTTCCCCAGCACGGTTCCGTCCGACACGTTGCTTGGCGGTCCCGCGAGCGCCCCGCCCAGCATCGCACCCGCGCCCGCGCCGGTCGTCATCGCGCAGCCCGCGCCGCCCTCGCGCACGGCCCCGGTCATCACCCCCGTGCGCGTGCGCCGCAACGTCACCCCCCGCTATCCCCGCGCCGCCCAGCGCCGGAGGATCAATGCCGTCGTGACGCTGCGCCTCGACATCGACGAAAAGGGCCGCGTGGACCTCGCTGAAGTCGTGGATGTGGAGGCGGAGCGCTATGCGGAGGAGTTCGTCAAGGCGTCCGAGCGCGCGGCGATGCGGACGCGCTTCCATCCGAAGACGGTGGACGGAGAGCCTGTGGAGGCGATCGGGGTGCTGAAGCGGTACCGGTTCGAGGCGGGGCGGTAGGGCGCGAAGCCACCGATAGAGGGGGCCTCTATCTTTGTGCCATCGTCCCTCTCCCTTGAGGGAGAAGGACGATCCTTCAAAATCCCTCCCCCGAGCAGGGGGAGGTGGGCTTTCGACCGTTAGGGAGAAAGGTCGG
>JAHDEU010000308.1 GCA_020628635.1 Hellea sp.
CGGGCAGGTCCGGCTGCACCGCATAGGCGAGCTTCACGAAGACCGCCTTCATGGAGTAAAGCGCCGCGCCGCCCATGCCGAGCGCGATGCCGATGCCGTCGAGGCGCGTGGGTGCAGGATCGCTCACCGCCTCGCCCGCGACTTCGCGGAAGGTCGCCTTCATTTGCGCCGCGCGCGGAAGAAGCTGCGGAGCATGTCGGATGATGTCTCGGCTTGCAGGCCTGAGCGCACCTCTGGCTTATGGTGGCAGGTCGGCTGGTCGAAGAAGCGAACGCCGCTTTCTACAGCACCGCCCTTGGGATCACTCGCGCCGTAAACCACGCGCGCGATCCGGGCATTGGCGATGGCGGCGGCGCACATGGTGCAGGGCTCCAGTGTCACATAGAGCGTCGAGCCCGGAAGCCGGTAGTTGCCGAGAGCCTTGCAGGCCGCGCGGATGGCGAGGATTTCGGCGTGGGCCGTCGGGTCGTGCTGCGCGATGGGCGCATTGCCCGCCTCGCCGATGACCGCGCCGTCCAGCACCACCACCGCGCCGACCGGCACTTCGCCGGCTTCGCTTGCGGCTTGCGCGAGCGCGACGGCCCGGTCCATATGCGCACGGTCTGCCGCGGAATACTCCATGGCCGCGCCTTTGCCCCGGACACATCCATGGTCAAGCCAAACCCGACCCCCAACCCGAAGGCGGAGCTCCCGAAAGAGCGCATCGCCAAGCGGCTGTCGCGTGCGGGCGTCGCGTCCCGGCGCGAGGCCGAGCGCATGATCGAGGCGGGGCGTGTCAGCGTCAACGGCCGCGTGCTGAGCACGGCGGCCTTCACCGTGACCGAGCGCGACAAGATAGAGGTCGATGGAAAACCGCTGGCCGCCAAGGAGCCCCCTCGCCTGTGGCGCTATCACAAGCCGCCTGGACTGGTGACGACTCACAAGGACGAGCGCGGCCGCAAGACCGTCTTCGAGATGCTGCCGAAAGACTTGGGCCGCGTGATCAGCGTCGGGCGGCTGGACCTGACCAGCGAGGGGCTGCTGCTGCTCACCAATGACGGCGAACTGGCGCGGCAGCTGGAGCTGCCGTCGACCGGCTTCTCCCGCCGCTACCGCGCCCGCGCCTATGGCCGCACGACGCAGGAGAAACTGGATACACTCAAGGAAGGCATCGAGATCGATGGCGTGAAGACAGGGCCGATCGAGGCGACGCTGGAGAGCGCCAAAGGCGACAATGTCTGGGTCGAGGTGATGATCCGCGAGGGCAAGAACCGCGAGGTCCGCCGTGCGCTGGAAACGCTGGACCTGAAGGTGAACCGCCTGATCCGCACCAGCTACGGCCCGTTCCAGCTCCTGTCGCTCAAGCGCGGCGCGGTGGAGGAGGTGAAGGCGAAGTCCCTGCGCGACCAGCTCGGCCACCTTGTCGACATGCCCGAGCCCGTCGAGCCCAAGCGGCGCCCGCCCAAGCGCGGCAGCCATGCGAGCGCGAAGCGCAACCAGCCGGGCAAGCAGGTCAATGCCAAGCGGCCGCCTCCGAAGAAGGCGCAGGGCGGGAGAAAGAGCGGGCCCCCGCGCGGGAAAGCGTCGCGGGGCGGGCAGACGTTTGGGCCGGGCAAGGGGCGGTGATGGTTTTGGGTGCGGAGGGTTGCGAGAAAGGCCCCGGCGACAAGCGCCGGGGACGGGTGCGCAAATTTGAAAAAGAGAACCTGTTCCCGGCCCCCACTACAGACCAAGGAGGGGCCGGGACCTTTCTCGTTAACGCCAGAACCCTCAGAAATAACCCATGCGCATAGTCTCCGGCAACCACCGCGGCCGCAACATCGCGACCCCCGCTGGCCGCAACACCCGCCCGACGTCTGATCAGACGCGCGAGTCTGTGTTCAACATTCTAGACCACGCCGACTGGGCACCGGAACTCGACGGAGCCCACGTCATGGATATCTTCGCGGGCTCCGGCGCGCTGGGGCTCGAAGCCCTGTCGCGCGGCGCGGCCTTTTGCGTCTTCGTCGAGCGCCACCCCGAAGCGCTCAAGGCCATCCGCCGCAACATCGACCATTTCAGGCTCGGCAGCGAGGCGCGCATTCACCGGTTCGATGCCACCAAGCTGAAGCTCGCGCCCGCCAACCGGCCTGCCCCCTTCTCCCACGTCTTCATGGACCCGCCCTACAATAAAGGCCTGTGGAAGCCCGTGCTGCGGCGCATCGTTCCTTACTTGGCGGAGGACGCCGTCGTGATGGTGGAAGACAGCGCGGATGTCGAGATCGCGCCGACCGGCTGGGAGGTGCTGTCCGACAAGGTGTGGGGCGCGGCGCGGGTGGCGTTCTTGCGCGCAAGCAAGAGCTGACACAATGCCGCGGGACCGCCGGGGCTTAACGGGCGTTACATTTTCACACAGTTGGAAAGGAGCCCATGTTGGACAAGCTGATCGAAAACGCCCGCCTCTTGCAGATGACCGACGAAGCGCGCGAGGCGCAGAAGCGCTCATTCGCTTACGGCACCGCCCATATCGAGAACGAGGCCATCACCCGCGAGATGATCGACAGGGCGGCGGAGCAGGACGGCTATCGCTTCTCGCGCTGATATCCAGCCGGACTATCGCGGACGCCATTCGGAAGCCGACATCCCGGCGCTGGTCAGCGACCCGGTCGAAGTCGCGCGGCTGGAGGCGGCCAATGCGCTGCGCCAGTTCGACGCCATGGTGGCGGAAGCCGAACGCGGCATTTCCCGCCGACTGGCCGGGCAGCGCTACCGCCTGCGCCCGTCCACCATCCTGACCCTGCACCGCGCCGCCGTGGACGGCCTCGACGCCTATGCGGGCGCCTACCGTCCGGGCGATGTGCGCATCCTGCGCTCCCACCATGCCCCGCCACCCGCAGATGCGGTGGCGGAACTGGTCGAGGACTTGTGCGACTGGGTGAACGATCACTGGGACGACACCCCGCCCACCCATCTCGCCGCCCATGTGCTGTGGCAGCTCTGCTGGATCCACCCCTTCACCGACGGCAATGGCCGCACCGCGCGGGCTGTGGCCTATCTCGTGCTGCTGGTCGCCTACGGCATGATCCTGCCCGGCACGCGCACGATCCCCGAGCAGATCAGCGAGGACCGGCGGCCCTATTACACGGCGCTGGA
>JAHDEU010000309.1 GCA_020628635.1 Hellea sp.
GCGCGAGCCGTCGGCGTTGAACAGGATGGTGACCTGCTGCGTGGACGGGCCGCCGCTGACTGGAATGGTGCGGGTGAGTTCGCGCGATTCCACGTCGATCACGGACAGCGTGCCGTCGATCAGGTTGGAGGTGACCATGTGCTTGCCGTCGGGCGAGGCGATGATGCGCAGCGGGAACTGGCCGACGGGGATGGTCGCGAGCTGTGAAAGGTCGTCGGCGGCATATGCGATGACCGTGTTGGCCTCGCGGTTCGACACCCAGAGCTCGCGGCCGTCCAGCGTCAACGCGATGCCTTCCACGCCCGCGCCCGCTTCGACGGTGCGGACCAGCGTGTCGGTGGACAGGTCGATCTGGCTGATCGTGCCCGCGCCGAGGTTAGCGGCGTAAACGGTCTGTCCGTCCTCGCTGACGGCGACCATGTGCGTTCCGGCCTCGTTGGTTTTCGTGGTCTCGACCGTGCCGTCGGCGAGCACTTCCATCACGGCTTCCGCGCCTTCGGCCGATGCGATGATGCGGCCGTCCGGCAGCCAGACGAGCCCGTGCGGGCGCGCGTTCTGGCCGAGATCGATAGTGCGCGCGATCGACCGCGAAGCGAGGTCGATGATGTCGATATGCTGGTCGGCATAGTTGACGACAGCCGCCTGCGTGCCGTCGGGCGAGAGCGCGATCTCGTGCGGCGCGCGGTGGCTGGTCTCGATGCGTGCGAGCTCCGCGCCGCTACCTAGTTCGATGACGCTGACCGTGTCCTCGCCCTTGTTGCCGACGAGCAGGAGCGGCTCTGATGTCGGCGCGCCGGCGGCGGAACAGCCGGCGATGAACAGGGCAGAGAGGAGCGCCGAGGCGCGGAGATGCTTCATGTCGCCGACTTTCGCTTGCGACGGGCCGGGGCAGGCTTGGCTGCCTTGACTGCACCGCCCGGAATGCCCTCGCGTGCGAGCTCGTCCGCGCGCTCGTTTCCGAAGTCGCCGCTGTGACCTTTCACCCAGCGCCAATCGACCTCGCGCGCCTCGTTGAGCGCGTCGAGCTGCTGCCAGAGATCGACATTCTTCACCGGCTTCTTGGCCGCTGTCTTCCAGCCCCGGCGCTTCCAGCCGGGCAGCCATTCCTGCAGGCCCTTGAGCACATAGGTCGAGTCGGAAAACAGCACGGTCTTGCCACGATAGCCGGGCTTGATGGCCCGCAGCGCCTCGATCACGGCCTGCATTTCCATGCGGTTATTGGTCGTGGCGCGCTCCCCGCCGCAGAGCTCCTTCTGCTTGGAGCCCGAGAACATGACCACGCCCCAGCCGCCGGGGCCGGGATTGCCGGAGCACGCGCCGTCCGTGTAGATCACCAGCGCGCCGTCCAGCGACTCCGCCGTCGGCTTGGCACTCACGCGGCGGGCTTCTTGGCGTCTCGGGGCGGCAGGAGCTGGCGCGGCAGGCGGAAGACGACGTTCTCTTCCGTCACCTTGATCTCGCGCACATCGATATTGTAGCGCGAACGCAAGGCGGCCAGCACGCCGTCCATGAGATATTCGGGAGCCGACGCGCCGGCGGAAAGGCCAATGGTGCGCGCCCGGTCCACGAGCGACCAGTCGATGCTGTCCGCCGAGCTGACGAGAAACGCCTTCTTCGCGCCCGCCTTGAGCCCGACTTCGACCAGCCGCTTGGAATTGGAACTGGTCACGGAACCGATGACCAGCAGCAGGTCCGCGCTGCCCGCAATGGTCTTCACGGCGGCCTGGCGGTTGGTCGTCGCGTAGCAGATGTCCTCCTTGTAGGGCAGGGCGAGGGTCGGGAAGCGTTGCTGCAGGATGGAGATCAGGTGGGACGTGTCGTCCACTGACAGCGTCGTCTGAGTGACGAGGGCGAGATTGTCCGGCTCGTCCGTCTGGAAGCTGCGCGCGTCGTCTTCCGTCTCGATCAGGGTGATCTCGCCGGGCTCCAGCTGGCCCATCGTGCCGATGACTTCCGGATGGCCCTCATGGCCGATCAGCAGGATGTGGCGGCCTTCCTTGTGGTGGCGCTCGGCCTCGACATGGACCTTGGACACCAGCGGGCAGGTCGCATCTAGAAAGGTCAGATTGCGGGCCTGCGCGGCCTTGGGGACCGACTTCGGCACGCCGTGGGCGGAGAAGACAACGGGACGATCATCGGGGCATTCGTCCAGCTCCTCGACGAAGACCGCGCCCATCTCCGTCAGGCGGTTCACGACATGGCGGTTGTGCACGATCTCGTGACGGACATAGACCGGCGTGCCGTAGAGGCGGATGCTTTCCTCCACGATCTGGATCGCGCGGTCGACCCCGGCGCAGAAGCCGCGCGGGCTGGCCAGCAGGACGGTCTTGCTCTTGCGCGCTGCGCGGGCGTCGCCACTCGGCTGGCTGATTTCGGTTTCTGTCATCGAAGCGGTCGCCTTAAAGCTCTGTCATCATGCAGCACAAAGGGGCGCGCGCCGTTGCGCGCATCCCCCGCAGCCGATAGGGGCAGCCTAACAGACGCAGCTCACGCCTGCAAAGGCCGTGCGCGCCCCATGTCAGGCCGGACCGACACGATTATGACAACAGCACTCAAAACCCTGGGCCTTTCAATGGCCGCCGCGCTGGCGCTATCCGCTTGCGGCTCCACCGCCGACGCGCTGCGCATCGGCGAGGGCGCGGAACGCAATCCAGGGCCGTGTCCGCGGGCTTTCGCGCTCTATGACGCCTCGCGCATCGTGGAGTTCAACGGCGAGCGCAAGGCATTCGCAAATGTCGGATTCACGGGCGAAATCACGGCGGTGCGCTCGCTCTGCCGCTATGTGGGCGAGCGTCCCATCATCGGAGATATCGAGATCGATTTCGCGCTGGGCCGCGGCCCAGCGGCTTCGGGCGAAGCGGCAACTTACCAGTACTGGGTCGCGCTGACGCGCAAGAACATCACCGTCATGGACAAGCAGACCTTTCCGCTGACCGTGACCTTCCCGGCCGGCGCGGACCGCGTGTCGGTGACGGAGCGCATCGACGACTATGTCATCAGCCGTGCAACCGAGACGACGTCGGGCGAAAATTTCGAGATCATCGTCGGCTTCGAGGTCACGCCCGAACAGCGCGCCTTCAACGCCGACGGCAACCGCTTCCGGCTCTCCG
>JAHDEU010000310.1 GCA_020628635.1 Hellea sp.
CTCACCCTGGATGCCTTCTACCGGCGAGTCCGTCCCGCCGGGCCCGGCTGGGGCTCTGCTGGGGCTCGGCGTCATCGCCGCCTATCTGGTCGCCGTGCTGACCTATGCGCGCATCGCCACCGGGCGGCGGGAAGTCGTCGGCGGAGGCGCACTCCCGCTGGGACGTCTGTCCGGCGCGCAGTTCACGGCGACGCTCTCTGATAACCTGCCGCAAGCCGTGGTCGTGCTCGACAGCAGGGGCCGTGTGCTCCACGCCAATCCCCTCGCCCAGGACCTCATCGAGGTCGACCGCATCGGACGGCCCTTCGGCGTCTATCTGCGCGATCCGGAAATTTCCGATCGCCTTGCCGAAGCGCTGGCGGGCTACACGCCGGAGCCGCTCATGGTGCACCGCGAAGTGCCGACGGAGAGCTATATCTCCTGCCTGTTCTCGGCGGCGACCAAGATCGAGGACGGTTCGGGCCGCGTCATCGTGCTGGTCGTGCTGAACGACGTGACTGAGCTCGTGCTGGGCGGGCAGCGCCGGGCGGACTTCCTCGCCAATGCCAGCCACGAGCTGAAGACACCCATCGCCTCCATGCTCGGCTATATCGAAACGCTGCGGGGACACGCCAAGGATGACCCTGAAGCGCAGGAGCGCTTTCTCGGCATCATGGCGGGCCAGGCCGAGCGCATGCAGCGCCTGATCAGCGATCTGCTGTCGCTGCGCCGCATCGAGCAGAGCGAGCACATCGCGCCGACCGAGACCGCCGATCTCGACCTGTCCATCCGCGCGGCGATAGAGAGCGTCGCCCCGCTGGCAGACCAGCGCGGCGTGACACTCAAATACAAGCGGAAGAAGCGCTCCATCGTCCCGGGCCACCAGGACGAGACCATCCAGCTCTGCCTCAACCTCATCGAGAACGCGACCAAGCTGTCGCCGCCCGGCGCCACCGTGCGCATCACCCTGTCCGAGTTCGACCAGTGGAAACCCAGCGTGCCCTTTGCCGATGGACGCCTGCCGGAGTCCGCCCAGACGCGCACGATCAACCCGCCGTCCACTGTCCCGCTGCCGCTCTACACCATCACCATATCGGATGAGGGCCCCGGCTTTTCCGCCGCCCACCTGCCGCGCGTGGGCGAGCGATTCTACCGCGTGGCGGGCGACCTGTCGTCCAAGGAGAAAGGCACGGGGCTGGGTCTGGCCATCGTCAAGCACATCGCCCGCCGCCACCGCGCCGGGCTGATGGTGCGCAGCGTGCCAGGCGACGGGACCGAGTTCTGCATCATCTACCGCGCACGCGAAGTGGACGACGCGCGGGGCGTCCCGATCGAGAGCTTTGGCGAGAGCGCGTCCGAAATATCGGATATCGTGCTGTAAACACGGTCAAATCTTAGTCACGAAAGCGCAATGCAACATTGTTTGCGCCGTCACTTTACTGTCACGCATTTGTCACCTGCACCCTGTTTAGGCTAGGGACGACGAATCATTACGCGCCCGGTCAATCCATTTTCTCCATTTTGGCTGGCGGGTAATGAGTGAGGACACGGTCATGGCCAATCTGGCGAACCACACTCTCTCGGCCTATGACGCCGAGCTGAACCGGCTTACCACCGCGTTGTCCGATCTGGGCAGCCTGGTCGAGGCCATGGTGACCGACGCCGTGCGCGCCATGGGCTCGCGCGATGCGGAGCTGGCACGCTCGGTCGTGCACCGCGACCTCGCCGCCAACCGCCTGCAGGCCGAGATCGACGACGACGCCATGCGCATCCTCGCCCTGCGCAATCCCATGGCGGGCGATCTGCGCCGCACGGTCGGCTCCATCCGCGTGGCGACCGATCTGGAACGTATCGGCGATCTGGCCGAAGGTATCGCCAAGCGCTCGCTGGGGCTTAGCGACCCGCACGCAAGAGAGCTTGTCGGCGGCGTGGTCCGCATGGGCCGCGCGGTGAGGGCACAGCTCGCCAAGGCGCTGGATGCCTTTCTGCGCGAGGACCCGCGGGCCGCACTGCAGGCCTGGATGGGCGACGGCGAGATCGACGCGCTCTACAACAGCATATTGCGCGAACTGCTCACACACATGATGGCCGATCCTGCGCGCATCAATGCCTGCACGGCGCTGCTGTTTGCGGCCAAGAACCTCGAGCGCATCGGCGACCATGCCAGCAATATCTGCGAGCACATCTATTTCACCTCGACCGGCGCGCAGCTGATCGAGGACCCGGCCGTGCGGGAATTGCGTGCCCGCCAGCCCGACGCCTCCTCTCTGTAACGGAGTCAGCCCATGAAGCCCTACGTCCTGATCGTCGAAGACGAAGACGCGCTGGCAACGCTGCTGGAATACAACTTTGGCAAGGAAGGCTATGAGACGGCCATCGCCGTGGACGGCGAAGAAGCCCTGTTGCTGGCCAGCGAACGCACGCCCGACCTGATCCTGCTCGACTGGATGCTGCCCAAGCTCTCCGGCATCGAAGTCTGCCGCCGCCTGCGCCGCCGCAAGGAAACGTCCAAGACACCCGTCATCATGTTGACCGCCCGCGGCGACGAGACCGACCGCATCACGGGTCTGGATTTCGGCGCCGACGACTACATGATCAAGCCGTTTTCCATGCCCGAGCTCTTCGCCCGCACCCGCGCCCTGATGCGCCGCGCCAAGCCGAGCCTGCTCGAAGACGTGATCCGCGTCGGAGACGTCGAGGTGGACAGCCAGGCCTTCCGCGTGCGGCGCGACGACCAGGCGCTGCATCTGGGCCCCACCGAGTTCCGCCTGCTCGACCACTTCGTGCGCCACCCGGGGCGCGTGTTCTCGCGCGAACAATTGCTCGACGCGGTGTGGGGACGCGATGTCTATGTCGAAGCGCGCACGGTCGATGTGCATATCGGGCGGCTGCGCAAGGCGCTGAAGCTGCCGGGCAAGGGCGATCCGATCCGGACGGTTCGGAGTGCGGGGTATGCGTTTGAGGCGGTGAACTAGCGTCCGGGTTCTCCCCTCTCCCACAGCCCAGGGGCAACGCGCGCAAGTGAGCGCAGCGAACGAGCACGATGGTTCCAGGCTGGCGTCCGACGCAGGAGGACCGTCCAGCGCAGCTGGAACCCCGGCGCATCTGCCGG
>JAHDEU010000311.1 GCA_020628635.1 Hellea sp.
GACGCATCCGACAGGCCGGAAGCCGGCGCCCTGCCCTCCAGCGACGCGCCGCTGCTGGACGGCCGCCCTTGGCATGTCTGCGCGACCGTCTCCGGCAGCGATCTCGACTTCGCCAACACGCAGCTGCTCGAAGACCTCACCGGCGGAGCCAGCGCCGTGCGGATCGACACCGTGCAGCTGACCCGCCGCGCCGATCTGCGGCGCGTGCTGGAGGGCGTGCATACGGAACTGGTGCCCGTCGTCTTCGCGCCTCACGCGGAGGCGAGCGCGCGCGCGAGGTGGGCGCTGGAGACGGACGCGCTGCATGCCAGCCCGGTGACGCTGGGGCTGAACCTGATGGACGACCGGGACACACTGGCCGAGCTGATAAAGCATTGCCCGAAAGACTGGCGGCCGGTCACGATCGACGCGGCGAAGATGAATGCGGCCGGTGGCACGGACGTCATGGAACTGGCGCTGATCTGCGCCGCGACTGCCTCGGCGTTCCGGCAATGGCGGTCGTGGAGAGCGGAAGGCTTCCTCGCCATCGAGCTCGCCACTCATCAGGACGCGCATCTGTCGATCTGCAAGGTGCGCGCGGCGAAGCGTCTCTATGCGGCAGTCGCCGGGGCCTATAACGCCAGCCCTTCCGCCCCGATCCACGCCGTCACCGCGCGCCGCATGATGCAGGAGGTGGATGCCTGGACCAACATGCTGCGCATCACCAGCGCCGCCTTCGGCGCGGTCGTCGGCGGGGCGGACTACGTCACCACCCGGCCCTTCACCGACCCGCTGGGCGAGGCCACGCCGTTCGCCCGCCGCATCGCGCGCAACCAGCAGCTCTTGATGATGGAGGAAAGCCGGCTGGGCCAGGTCGCGGACGCCGCCCATGGGAGCTATTTCCACGAACGCATGACGGACGACATGGCGCAGGCGGCCTGGACGCTGTTCCAGCGGATCGAGCGCGACGGCGGGATCGAGGCGTGGCGCGAGAGCGGCGCGATGGCCGAGATGATCGCCGGGGCGAATGCTGCGCGAGACGCCCGCGCCGAGCCCGTGCTGGGCGTGAGCCTGCATCCCGTGCCGGGCGATGTGCCGGTTCCGGAGGTGCGGTCGTGAACCGCCCGGATAAAAGAACAAACTTCCTTCTCCCCGAGGGAGAAGGTGGCGCGAAGCGCCGGATGAGGGGAATACGGCGGCAAGGCGCTGGATTCGGAGAGCGACGCCGTATGCCCCTCACCCGCCCTTCGGGCACCCTCTCCCTCGGGGAGAGGGAAGGTGAAAATAGGACGTGTTCGTGACCCAACCCGACTTCACCCGCATGGGCCTGCCCCCGGTCCCGCCCAGCCAGCCATCCGGCCAAGCCTGGACCTCTCCCGAAGGCATCGCCATCGCCGCTGGCTACGGTGCGAATGACACATCCACCCTGCCCCATCTGAACACCTATCCCGGCCTGCAGCCCTACCTGCGCGGCCCCTACCCCACCATGTATGTCCAGCGTCCCTGGACCATCCGCCAATATGCGGGCTTCTCCACGGCGGAGGATTCCAACGCCTTCTACCGCCGCAATCTTGCCGCCGGGCAAAAGGGGCTGTCGGTCGCCTTCGATCTCGCGACTCACCGGGGCTATGACTCCGACCACCCGCGCGTGCCCGGCGATGTCGGCATGGCGGGCGTGGCCATTGATTCTCTCTACGACATGCGCGTTCTGTTCGACGGCATTCCGCTGGACAAGATGAGCGTGTCCATGACCATGAACGGCGCCGTGCTGCCCGTGCTCGCGCTCTATATCGCGGCGGCCGAGGAGCAGGGGGTAGATCAGAAAGACCTCGCCGGCACCATCCAGAACGACATCCTCAAGGAGTTCATGGTCCGCAACACCTATATCTATCCGCCCAAACCATCGATGCGCATCATCGGCGACATCTTCGCGCACACCTCGGCGCATATGCCGAAGTTCAACTCCATTTCTATTTCCGGCTACCACATGCAGGAAGCGGGCGCGTCCGCCGACATCGAGCTGGGCTACACGCTGGCCGACGGGTTGGAATATGTGCGCACGGGTCTCGCCGCGGGCATGGACATCGACCGCTTCGCACCAAGGCTCTCCTTCTTCTGGGCAGTGGGGATGAACTATTTCATGGAGGTCGCGAAGCTGCGGGCCGCGCGCCTGCTCTGGGCGCAGCTGATTGCACCGTTCGGGCCGGAAAACCCCAAATCCACCATGCTGCGCACCCATTGCCAGACGTCGGGCTGGAGCCTGACCGCGCAGGACGTCTTCAACAATGTCGCGCGCACGCAGATCGAGGCGATGGCGGCTGTGGATGGCCACACGCAGAGCCTGCACACCAACTCGCTCGACGAAGCACTCGCCCTGCCGACCGATTTTTCTGCGCGCATCGCGCGCAACACGCAGATCTTCCTGCAGACCGAAGGCGGACACACCCGGACTATCGATCCGTGGGGCGGCTCGCACTATGTCGAGAGCCTGACCCACCAGCTCGCAGGCCGCGCGCTCGAGCATATCCGCGAGGTGGAAAGCCTCGGCGGCATGGCGGCGGCCATCGAGGCGGGTATTCCCAAGCTGCGCATCGAGGAGTCGGCCGCGCGCACACAGGCTGCCATCGATTCCGGCACGCAGACCGTGATCGGCGTGAACAGATACGTCACCGATGAGGCGGACGACATTCCGATCCTGTCGGTCGATAACGAGACTGTCCGCGCAGGCCAGATCGAACGACTGCGCCAGCTGCGTGCCGACCGCGACCCGGACGCTGTCGCCGACGCGCTCGACGCGCTGACCAAGAGCGCGGACACGGGAGAGGGCAATCTCCTCGCCCTCGCGGTGGACGCCGCGCGCAAGCTCGCGACCGTGGGCGAGATTTCCGATGCGCTGGAAAAGGTCTATGGCCGCTACCAGGCCAAGCCGGCGGGCGTGTCGGGCGTCTATTCGTCCAGCTTCGATGCGCGCAATCCGGCCTATGCGGACGCCCTCGCCCGGGTTCAGGCCTTCTCCGAACTGGAAGGCCGCGCGCCCCGCATCCTCATCGCCAAGATGGGCCAGGACGGCCATGACCGCGGCCAGAAAGTCGTCGCCACCG
>JAHDEU010000312.1 GCA_020628635.1 Hellea sp.
GGAGGGGTAGAGTCACTCCGTCTCTAGCGTCGTCACACCTTACCCCTCCGTCACCCCTCGCTTCGCTCGTGGCGACCCTCGCCGTCGGTCCGCTTCGCGGCCCTTTGGGCTCGACCCCTCAAAGGGGAGGAGTTTGACAGGTCTCGTCTTCGACTCCCGCCCTAAAGGCTGTCCGCCCCCGGATATCCCGCGATCAGCGCGTCCAGCTGAATCAGAAACGCATCCAGCGCTTCTCCCTCCAACTCCGGCACACCGTGCGCGCCGACGCGGTCCAACTCCGCCACGATCGCCTCGAACGTCTCCCGCCCCTCGCCCGTCAGGCGCAGATGCGACTGCCGCGCGTCCGCCTGCGACGCCTCCCGCAGCAGCATCCCCCGCTCGCCCAGCGTCTTCACCGCGCGCGACACGATACCCTTGTCCATCGGGGTGATCACCACGACCTGGCTGGCCGTCAGCCCGTCCGTATCGCCGAGCGCCGCCAGCACCCGCCACTGGCTGAGGTTCAGGCCCTGCGTCGCCGCCACGGCGCTCGTCAGCCGCGCCACGCGGTCGGCCAGCACGGTCACCTTGTAGATCCAGCTGCGGTCGAGATTGAAGGTCGGGCTCACGCCAAAGATTTAACCCAGAATAGTTGCAATCACAACCAATTTGCGTTAGACGCACGGTTCCGCGCTCACCCATTCGAGGACTCTCATGCCCGACTTGTTCGACAATCCTGCCGGTCTCGACGGGTTCGAGTTCGTGGAATTCTGCGCGCCGGAGAAAGGCGTGCTGGAGCCGGTCTTCGAGACCATGGGCTTCGTTTGCGTGGCCGATCACCGCTCCAAGGACGTCCAGCTCTGGCGGCAGGGCGGCATCAATCTGGTCGTGAATTACGAACCCAAGTCTCCAGCCTGGTATTTCGCGCGCGAGCACGGGCCAGGCGCCTGCGGAATGGCTTTCCGCGTGCGCGACTGTGCGCAGGCCTATGCCCATGTGCTCGAACAAGGTGCGGAACCCGTCACAACCAACACCGGCCCCATGGAACTGCGCATCCCCGGCATTCGCGGGATCGGCGGCTCGGTCATTTATCTCGTGGACCGCTACGGCGAACCCGAAGACGACACGCTGTCCATCTACGACATCGACTTCGTCTTCCGCGACGGCGTCGAGAAATTCCCAAAGGGCTGCGGGTTCGACCGGATCGATCACCTGACCCACAATGTCTATGGCGGGCGCATGGCCTATTGGGCACGCTTCTATGAGGACCTCTTCAACTTCCGAGAAATCCGCTATTTCGACATCAAGGGCGAATATACCGGCCTGACCTCCAAGGCGCTCACGGCGCCCGACGGCAAGATTCGCATCCCGCTCAATGAGGAGGGCGAAGGCGGCCGCGGCCAGATCGAGGAATATCTGCGCCAGTACAACGGCGAGGGCATCCAGCACATCGCGCTGATCTGCGACGACATCGTGGCGGCCTGGGACAAGCTGAAAGACGCGGGCGTGCCCTTCATGACCGCCCCGCCCGAGACCTATTACGCCATGCTGGAAGAGCGCCTGCCCGGCCACGGACGCGACGTCGAAGCCCTCAAGTCCCGCGGCATCCTGCTCGACGGCACGACGGAAGGCGGCACGCCGCGCCTGCTGCTGCAGATCTTCGCCGAGCCCCGCGTCGGCCCCGTCTTCTTCGAATTCATCCAGCGCGTCGGCGACTATGCCGACGGCTTCGGCGAGGGCAATTTCAAGGCGCTGTTCGAATCCATCGAGCGCGACCAGATCGAGCGCGGCGTGCTGAGCGTCGGCGAGATCGACGCCGCCGTGGAGGCGGCAGAATGAGCAATTCACCCGTCAAACTCGCCGGCGTCCACCACGTCGCCTATCGCTGCAAGGACGCCAAGGAGACCGTGGAGTTCTACGAGCGCACGCTGGGCATGAAATTCAGCAAAGCGTTTGCCGAAGACCATGTGCCGAGCACTGGCGCCTACGACCCCTACATGCACATCTTCCTGGAGGCCGGGAACGGCAATGTGCTCGCCTTTTTCGAGCTGCCCGAGCAGCCCGACATGGACCGCGACCGCAACACGCCGGAATGGGTGCAGCATCTGGCGCTCAAGGTGGCCAGCGAGGACGAATTGGTCGAAGCCAAGGCGCATCTGGAAAGCCTCGGACTCGACGTCCTGGGGCCCACTCATCACGGCATCTTCAAGTCGATCTATTTCTTCGACCCCAATGGCCACCGCGTCGAGCTCGCCGCCGACATCGGCACGCCCGAGCAATATGCGGAACTGCAGCGCGTCTCGCGGGCCATGCTCGATGAATGGTCCGAGACCAAGAAGGCCCCGCGCCACGCCGCCTGGCTGCACGAGATTGCGAATGCTGCGAACGCGAAAGCCCGCGAGGCCAAGTGACGCTTCGCCTCCACGGCTATTGGCGCAGCTCGACCAGCTACCGCGTGCGGATCGGGCTGGCGCTCAAGGGGCTGGACTATGCGCAATCTCCGGTGAACCTGCTGACGGGCGAGCACCGATCTGAGTCCTACCGCGCGATCAATCCGCACGGGACGGTGCCCATGCTGGAAACGGACCATCGTCCCATCACGCAATCGCTGGCCATCCTCGACTGGCTGGAGGCCACGCACCCGTCGCCCTCTTTTCTCCCTGACCGCGACGCCACGCTCTGCCGCGAGCTCTACTACGCCGTCGCGACCGAGCAGCACGCCCCGCTCAATCCGTCGGTGCTCAAGCGGCTCTTCGGCAGTGATCAGGCCGCGAAGGAGGGCTTCTACCAGTTCATCGTCCACCGCACCTTCGCGCCCGTCGAGCAGCGGCTGGCGGCGCATGACTGGCACTCGCGCGACCTGCCTTTCGGGCAACCAACCCTGTTCGAGATCGTTCTGATCCCACAACTCTACAACGCCCGCCGTTGGAATGTGGACCTTGCGGATGTCCCGCAGCTCGCCGCCATCGAAGCCCACTGCAACACGCTGCCCGCCTTCGCGCAGGCGCACCCCAACAACCAGCCGGACGCCAACTGAAAGCCCGATATGAAACTCGCCACCCTCAAAAACGGCACGCGCGACGGTCAACTGATTGT
>JAHDEU010000313.1 GCA_020628635.1 Hellea sp.
CATGGGCTCGCCGGTCAAGCCGGCGAGAGGCGGGTGTTATATATTTATCCGCCTCAGGCCGACCCTTCGCTGCAGATTGTCCCCCGGACAATCCGCTGACGCTCCGACGGCCTGCCCATGGCCCGATCCCGCGGCAGTGGGGATGGGCGCGCTGCGCGCGGCGCTTTCGTAATGACCCCATCCACCACGCTTCGCGCGGTCGCCAGTCTGTCCGGTTTGGCGCCTGTCCCCGCAAGGAGGCGGGTTCGCAGGCGGCAGCGCGGTGAGGTCGGGGAGTTCCTGTATCAGTCGCGCGCCAGCCTATCCGAAGTGCGGGATGATGAAGGCGCTGTCTTCCGTTTCGCCTTCGGGCCATCGTTGCGTGACCGTCTTCACCTTGGTGTAGAAGCGCAGGCCTTCCATGCCGTATTGGTTGGCATCGCCGAATGCGGAGCGTTTCCAGCCGCCGAAGGAGTGGTAGCTGACCGGCACGGGGATGGGCACGTTGATGCCGACCATGCCGACTTCGACGCGGTCGGCGAACTCCCTTGCGACGCGGCCATTGGCGGTGAAGATGCACACGCCGTTGCCATATTGGTGATCGGACGGCAGGCGCAGCGCTTCCTCGAAATCACGCGCGCGCACGATCTGCAGCACGGGGCCGAAGATCTCGTCCCTGTATGTCTCCATGTCGGTGGTGACGTCGTCGATCAGCGTCGGGCCGACGAAGAAGCCGCCCTCATGGCCTTGCAGTTCGAAGCCCCGGCCATCGACCAGCAAGGTCGCGCCTTCCGCTTCCGCCTTGGCGATCTGGCGCTCGATGCTCTCCTTGTGGGCCTGGGTCACGACGGGGCCGTAATCGGCGTCCGGATCCGTCGACGTGCCGACGCGCAAGGCTTCGAGTTTGGGCATGAAGGCGTCGAGGAAGCGCTCCGCCGTCCCCTCGCCCACCGGCACGACGACCGGCAGCGCCATGCAGCGTTCGCCGGCCGAGCCGTAAGCCGCGCCGAGAATGTCCTTGGCGGCCTGTTCCATGTTGGCGTCGGGCATGATGATGCCGTGGTTCTTGGCCCCGCCCATGCACTGCGCGCGCTTTCCGGTCGCCGTCGCGCCCGCATAGACATATTGCGCGATGTCGGAGGAGCCGACGAAGCTGACGGCCTTGATGTCCGGGTGCGCCAGAATCGCGTCCACCATCTCCTTGTCGCCGTTCACGACATTGAGCAGCCCCGCTGGCCCGCCCGCTTCCACGAACAGCTCCGCCAGCCGCATCGGCACGGACGGGTCCTTCTCGGATGGTTTCAGCACACACGCATTGCCTGTCGCAATAGACATGCCGAACATCCACATCGGGATCATGGCCGGGAAGTTGAACGGGGTTATCCCTGCCACCACGCCCAGCGGCTTGCGCATGGAATAGACGTCGATTTCAGGACCCGCGCCATATGTGTGCTCGCCCTTCTGTGCGTGCGGCACGCCGCAGGCGAACTCGATCACGTCGATCCCGCGCATGACGTCGCCGCGACTATCGGCCACGACCTTGCCGTGTTCCTCGGACAGCAAGTGCGCGAGCGCGTCCGTGTGCTGCTCCACCAGCGCCTTGTAGGCGAACAGCACGCGCGCGCGGCGCTGCGGGTTGGTCTGCGCCCAGATGCGCTGCGCCTTGACCGCGGACGCGACGGCCGCGTCCAGATCGCCCGCCGTGCCGAGTGCCACCTTGCGCCGAACCTCGCCCGTATTGGGGTTGTAGATGTCGTGTGTGCGGTCGCCCGACGCCTTCACATGCGCGCCGTCAACATAGTGTCCGATGGTTTTCATGCCGTCCTCCTACGGGCTCCGCGCGGCCTTGCCAGAGCGAATGCGAGGCCATCATGCTTTTGATAGGTGGTGTTCCGCCTCCGCGTCCCAGCGCAGGCCGTGGCGGGCGAGGTATTTCTTGAGGCGGTCGGCGTCGTTGGTGCTTTTGCGCTGGGTGCGGGAGACGGCGAATAGGGTGCGGCCGGCCTCGGACAGGCTGCGGGAGGTGGCGCAGACGCGGATTGCGCCCGCCAGCGAGGGGCGGTCGAAAGGATCAACCGCCTGCAACGCGTCGCGGTCGAGCACGTCAATCAGCAGGGCTTCGTCGGGGTCGTTTGCCGCGAGCCGCCAGGAACGGCGCAGGCGTTCGATCTCGCGCTCCACGGTCGCGCGGTCGATGCGTGCGCCGGTGGTGAAGGTGCAGAGGCGGGTGACCGATGCGGACAGGTCGCGGAAATTGGCGGACCAGGCGGCTTCCGGGGAGGTCGCGAAATCGAGATAGGCGGCGCGGGATTCGGTGTTGAACGTCACGCGGCGGCCCTCGCGGTCGGCGAAGCGGGCCAGTTCGAAGTCGAGATTGGGCGCGATGTCCTCGCGCCGCTCTGCCAGCCCCGGCAGGTCGTAGCGCCACATGTCGATGCGCGCGAGCAGGTCCTCGCGGAAAGCGCCTTTCGCCACGGCTTCGGTCAGATCGACGGTCGTGCCCGCGATGAGCTGGAAGTCGGAGCGCACTTCCTCGTCCGCGCCGAGAGGATAGAACGCGCCGTCCTCCACGGCTCCCAGGATCATCGCCTGCTCGTCCAGCCCGAGCGCTTCTATTTCGTCTAAGAAGACCAGCCCCTTGTCGGCAGACCGCAAGAGCCCGGCCCGGTCCTTGGTCGCGCCGTGGAATGCGCCGCGGCGGTGTCCGAACAGCGCGCTCATCGCGCCCTCGCCCCGCAGGGTCGCGCAGTTGATGGCGACATATTCGCCAGCAATCTGGTTGCGGCGGCGCTTGAGGTTGTAGATCGCGCGCGCCAGCCGCGACTTGCCCGCGCCTGTCGGGCCAGCCAGCAGGACGGGATTAGTCGTGCGGATGGCGACCTGCTCTATTTCGCCGATCATGGCGTTGAAGGCGGGGTTGTCCGTCTTGATGCCGGACTTGAGGAAGGACGTGTCGTCCACGCGCAGATCGCTCATCCGGTCGGCCAGCCGGTCATAGCGCGACAGGTCGAGGTCGAGCACGCTCACCGCGCCCGCGTCCCCCGC
The DNA here is from genome assembly GCA_020628635.1 of Hellea sp. Lineage (GTDB taxonomy): Bacteria > Pseudomonadota > Alphaproteobacteria > Caulobacterales > Maricaulaceae > Litorimonas. The sequence goes on from JAHDEU010000313.1 coordinate 3,025, forward strand.
CTTTCTTTGCGGCGGCGGCGAGAGC
>JAHDEU010000314.1 GCA_020628635.1 Hellea sp.
TGGTAGGGCCGCGCGCCCTTGAAGCCGGGCAGGAAGCTGTGGTGGATGTTGACGCAGCGCCCGGCCAGCGCGCGCGCGGCATCATCTGAGAGGATCTGCATGTAACGCGCGAGCACCACCAGCTCCGCGCCGGTCTCCTCCACCAGCGCCAGCAGCCGGGCCTCTGCCTCCGGCTTGGTCGCCTTGGTCACAGGGATGTGGTGGAAGGGAATGTCTCGCAGGTTCGCGCCGGGCAGCGCCTCGCGCGGGTGGTTGGACACGACCGCCACGATCTCCATGTCGAGCTCGCCCGTGCGGGTGCGGTAGAGCAGATCGACGAGGCAGTGGTCGAAGCGGCTGACCATGATCAGCACGCGCTTGGGCCTGTCCGCGCGGCGCAGTCGGTAGGTCATGCCGCGGGTGGTGGCGAGCATGACGAAGTCACGGTGGAAAGGCCCCGTCTCTTCGAGCTCGAACACCAGCCGCATGAAGAAACGGTCTGTCTGCGCGTCGTTATATTGCTGCGCATCGACGATGTTGCCGCCATGCTCCGCCAGCAGGCCGGACACGGCGGCAACCAGACCGGGCCGGTCATGGCAGGACAGGGCGAGGATGTGGCGCGGCGCATTCATGGGAGGGCGCTGTCGCGGCACGGTTCACCGCCGTCAAGTCAAGCGCATGTGAGATGGTCCACTGGCTGGTCCGCTCGCGCCTTGCTAGGGCGCGCGGATGCAAGTCTCCATCGCCTCCTGGAACATCAACTCCGTGCGCCTGCGCGAGGCGCAGGTGCTGCGTTTCCTGTCCGAGCGCGCGCCGGACATATTGTGCCTGCAGGAGATCAAATGCCTGACCGAGCAGTTCCCGACTCAGCCCTATATCGACGCGGGCTACCCCCACATCGAGGTGATGGGCCAGAAGGGCTATCACGGCGCGGCGATCGTCTCGAAGCTCCCCTTGGAGCGCCTGCCGACCAGCTTCTGTCCGCTCGACCATGCGCGCCATGTCAGCGTGCGCGTGGTGGCGGATGCGTCCATGGGCGATGCGGGCGATTTCGAGCTGCACAATTTCTACATCCCGGCGGGCGGCGACACACCCGACCGCGAGACCAATGACAAGTTCGCCCACAAGCTCGACTTCATCGAAGCCATGCGCTGCTATTTCGCCGAGCGGTTCGAGCAGGGAGACCAGCACCAGGTCATCGTCGGCGACTTCAACATCGCCCCGCACGAAAACGATGTGTGGAGCCACAAACAGCTGCTCAAGGTCGTCAGCCACACCCCGCTGGAAGTCGGTGTGCTCGAAACCTTACGCGCCTCCCACGACTTCATCGACACGGCGCGGCTGTTCCGCGACGACGACGAGAAGCTCTACAGCTGGTGGAGCTACCGCGCGCGCGACGTCATGGCGAGCAATCGCGGACGGAGACTGGACCATATCTGGGTCAGCCCCAGCTTGCGCCCCGCCGTCGAAGCGCCGGGGCGTGAGGGTTATGAAATCCACACGGACTGTCGCGTCTGGGAGAAGCCGAGCGACCATGTGCCGGTGGTGCAGGTGCTGGATTTGGGGGCGCTTTAGTGGCTAGGTGATTGCCGATGGGTCCCGGCTCTCCGTTCGCTGCGCTCACTTCGGCCGGGATGACGGAAAAATGCAGCACGTCATCCCGGACAAGGTCGAAGGCCGCCGATCCGGGACCCATCGGCACATACCGCACTATCGACGCAGCATCTCATCGCGCTGAAGCAAATCAAACCGATCATGCCAGTCGGGATTGTCCGCCTCGATCAACGCATCTTTCCACTCCCGCCGCCAGCGCTTGAGCGCCTTCTCCCGCGCGATTGCCTCGCTCGGCGTGTCAAAGGTTTCAATGTAGACGAGACGGAAAATCTAGTATTTCCAGACGTGACGGCTGCCGCGTCCTTCGCGGTGCTCGAGGATGCGCGTGACCGGGTCGTTTGTCATGCCGATATAGATTGCGCCGAAGGGAGCGCTGGCGAGGATATAGACGAAGTAGAGCTGGGTCATCGCGGCGACCTTTCGCGGGCGATGGGTCCCGGATCTGCGACCTTCGGCCTTGTCCGGGATGACAATTCTGTTTTCCTTTCTGTCATCCCGGACAAGCGAAGCGCAGATTCGGGACCCATTGGCAATCACCGGGCTCGAAGAAAGCCCCTACTCCTCCGCCAGCACCCGCGGCTTCCTGTAATAGGCCTTCAGCCCGTTCACCGTGCTCATGGAGTCCGACTGCGTGTTGAGCACAGTGCGCAGGCGATCCAGTATCAGCGTGTCGATGGTGATGATCAGACCCGTGACATAGGTTGCGTATTCCGCGCTCACGCCCTGGCTGACGAGGATTTCCTCCAGCAACACGACGGACGCGCTGGGCGTGCCTGCGGCGGCCGTGGCGAAGATGAGGCTCTGGAAGCCCACCACCAGCGCGTCGGCGATGTTCACCTCGATGCCAAACGCCGCCATGGTGTAGAGCGACAGCAGCAGCAGGCCGATCAGCGTGCCGACCATGTTGATGGTCGCGCCGATGGTGAAAAACGGTGTCGCCTCGTCGCCGTTCGCGCCCATCTCCGAGCAGGCTTCCTTGGTCGCGGTGAGCGTCGCGATCGAGCTGGATGTGGAGAAAGCGACCAGCGCTTGCGGCAGGATGGCGCGCAGGATGAAGCCCACGCCCTTGCCCTGGATCGCGGCGGTCACGGCCACGATCACCAGCCATGTGAGGACCATGGCGAACAGATACGGCATGAGCAGCCCGGCCAGATTGCCCAGCGTCTCCACCCCGCCCGGGCGGTTGAGCGCGAGTGTCACGCTGCCGAACACGGCCAGCGGGATGGTGTATTGCAGGAACTTGCGGAAACCTCGGATGAACAGGTCGGAGATCGCGTCGGCTTCCCGTCCCAGATTCAGCCGCTTCAGCGCCGCGCCGAACAAGAGCCCTGTATAGATGCAGATCATCAGCGCGCTGGTCAGCACGCCGTAGATCTTCAGCGCAAAGGGCGCGGCCGTGACTTGGCCGTCGCCCGCGCCGCCGGACGGGTCGGGCAGGATGGTCAGGCCGGA
>JAHDEU010000315.1 GCA_020628635.1 Hellea sp.
TCCAGATCAAGCGCATCCACGAATACAAGCGCCAGCTGATGAACATCCTGGAGACCATCGCGCTCTACAACGAGATCAAGGACAATCCGAAGGTCGACATCCAGCCACGCGTGAAAATATTCGCCGGCAAGGCCGCGCCGAGTTATTTCCTCGCGAAATTGATTATTAAATTGATCAACGACGTCGCCGATGTGGTGAACAACGACGCGGATGTGGGCGACAAGCTCAAGGTCGTCTTCCTGCCGAACTACAATGTCTCGGCGGCCGAAATCCTGATCCCGGGCGCGGACCTGAGCGAGCAGATTTCCACGGCCGGGTTCGAGGCATCGGGCACGGGCAATATGAAGTTCGCGCTCAATGGTGCGCTGACCGTGGGCACGCTGGACGGCGCGAATGTGGAGATGGCCGAACATGTCGGCCACGAGAACTTCTTCATCTTCGGCATGGAAGCCGACGAGGTGGCGGAGCGCCAGCACCGCCGCGCGCGTCCCAGCGAGGTCATCGCCAAGAGCCCCCGCCTGCAGAAGGTCATCGCGCAGTTGGAGGACGGCACGTTCTCGGATGGCGACACGGCGCGCTTTGCGGACATTCTCGACAACCTCAAACACCACGATTACTTCCAGGTCGTGCCGGACTTCGACGCCTATTGGGACATCCAGCGCCGCATCGACGGCGTCTATGCGGACAAGCCGAAATGGGCCGAGATGGCGATCCTGAACACCGCACGCATGGGCTGGTTCAGCTCCGACCGCACCATTCGCGGCTATGCCCGCGACATCTGGCGCGCCCCGACAGCCGATGCGCCGCGCGCGGACACCGCCGACGGCTCGCTGGTCGAAGAGGCCGTGCAGGCGGCGGAGTAGAGATGGACAGGGGGGAGCATATCGGTCGCCTGCTCGCAGGCACTCACCCCGACCCCTTCGCCTTTCTCGGACGGCACGGGGACACTATCCGCACCTTCCAGCCGGGTGCGGACGGTGTGTCAGTGCTCAAGCCGCGCGGTCGCAAGCCCGTCGCGCGGATGGAGCGCATCCATGACGGGGGTGTCTTCGAAGCGACCGTGCCCGCGTCCAAGCTGAAGACCGGCTACCAGCTCGAAGCGTCCTACGGCGACACGACGCACCGCTTTGAGGACCCCTACCGCTTCGCGCCCTCCCTCGGTGAGCTCGATCTCTATCTGCTCTCTGAGGGCCGACACACCCACCTGTTCAACAGCCTCGGCGCACACGTGACCGAGCAGGACGGCGTGTCGGGCACGCGCTTCGCGGTCTGGGCGCCGAACGCGACGGGCGTGAGCGTGGCGGGCGATTTCAACCTGTGGAGCGACGTGAAGCACCCCATGCGGAGCAGGGGAGGCTCCGGCGTGTGGGAGCTGGTCGTGCCGGGCGTGGGCGACGGCACGGCCTACAAATACCGCATTCGCGACGCGTCCGGGCACATGGTCCCGATGAAGGCGGACCCGGTGGGTTTCGGTGCGGAGATGCGGCCCAAGAGTGCGTCCGTCGTGCGCGATCTCTCAGGGCATGAGTGGCGTGACGCCGAATGGATGGCCGACCGCGAAGTGCGCCAGCGCCGCGACGCGCCGATCTCCATCTATGAAGTTCATCTCGGCTCGTGGAAGCGCCGCGACGGCAACGGCTACCTCTCCTACGCCGAGCTGGCCGAGCAGCTCATCCCCTATGCGCGCGACCTCGGGTTTACCCATCTCGAGCTCATGCCGGTCACGGAGCATCCGTTCGACGGCTCCTGGGGCTACCAGCCCATCGGCCTCTACGCGCCGACCGCCCGTCACGGCACACCGGCCGAGTTCAAGGCCTTCATCGATGCCTGCCACACGGCCGGGCTCGGCGTGCTGCTCGACTGGGTGCCGGGGCATTTTCCGAGTGACGAGCACGGGCTGGCCCAGTTCGACGGTACGCATCTCTACGAGCATGCCGACCCGCGCAAAGGTTTTCACCCCGACTGGAACACGCTGATCTTCAATTTCGGGCGGCGCGAGGTGGTGAACTATCTCGTCGCCAATGCGCGTTTCTGGCTGGAGGAATACCATCTCGACGGCGTGCGGGTCGATGCCGTCGCCTCCATGCTCTATCTCGATTATTCGAGGCAAGACGGCGAGTGGATCGCCAATCCGGATGGCGGCAATCAGAACTGGGAGGCGGTGCGCTTCCTGCAGACCATGAACGCCGACGCCTACTCGGCCATGCCCGGCGTCATGACGGTTGCCGAAGAGAGCACGGCCTGGCCCGGCGTGACACGGCCGACCGATGCGGGCGGGCTCGGCTTTGGGTATAAATGGAACATGGGCTGGATGAACGACAGCCTGGAATACATGTCCGAAGACCCGGTCAACCGCCGCCACCATCACCACAAGATGACGTTCGGCATCGACTATGCGTTTGGCGAAAACTACGTCCTGCCGCTCTCCCATGACGAGGTCGTCCACGGCAAGGGATCGCTTCTCGACCGCATGCCCGGCGACCGCTGGCAGAAATTCGCGAACCTGCGCGCCTATTTCGGCTTCATGTGGGGCCATCCCGGCAAGAAGCTGCTCTTCATGGGCGGCGAGTTCGGGCAGTCGCAAGAGTGGAACGCCGACCGCTCGCTGGACTGGCACCTCACCCAATACTCCGAGCACGCGAACACCCAGACCCTGATCCGCGACCTCAACGGGCTCTACCGCTCCGCCCCCGCGCTCCATGAGCAGGACTGCGTGAGCGACGGCTTCCAGTGGATCGACGGCGGCGCGCAGGACGACAATGTGCTGAGCTTCATCCGCTGGGACACAGGCCGCGCGCAGCCCTGCCTCGTCGTCTGCAACTTCGCGCCCGTGCTGCGCGAGAACTACCGCGTCGGCGTGCCCATCTCCGGCCAATGGGACGAAATGCTCAACACCGATAGTGAACACTATGGCGGCTCCGGCCACGGCAATCGCGGCGGCTTCGAATCTGAACCCGTGCCTGTCCACGGACAGGCCGCGAGCCTCTCGCTCACCCTGCCGCCGCTTTCGACCGTGATCTTCCAGCTCCGCGCATAGTTTT
>JAHDEU010000316.1 GCA_020628635.1 Hellea sp.
TTTCCGCTTTCTCGGTCTTGGGCGGGAAGAATTCGAAGCTGACGCGCACATCCCGGGCGTGTTCGCCGGACAGGTTGGACGCGGTCCGCGCGACGGCTCCGACGGGCTCGGTCGGGTCGCGGCGGGGAAGTCGTGCGTTCATGACGCTCTCCTGAGGGTTTGCCCGGGCCGTGTCGAGGACCAGACCAGCACATCCGGCGTGTCGTCGCCATGGCTCGCAATGCGTGTCACGCTGGGCTCGGACAGGCCGTGTTCCTCCAGCAGGGCGGACAGCTCGTCTTCCGCGAAACCGAGGCGGCGGTGGGCGAAGTCGTCGCGGAACGCGTCGCGGTCATGCAGGGCGAAGTCCGCAATCAGCAGCCGCCCGCCCGGCGCAAGAATGCGCGCGGCTTCGGCCAGAACGGCGCTGGGCTCGTCCAGATAGTGCAAGACCTGGTGGATGGTGACGAGATCGGCCGCCCCGTCCGCGAGCTTGGTGTCGTCGGCCGAACCCATTTCGACGGACAGATGGCCGTGCGCCTCGCCCGCCAGCTTGTGCCGCGCCACGCGCAGCATGTCGGCGGAGCGGTCGATACCGATCCCGCGCGCCACATGGCTGGAAAACAGCTCCAGCATGCGCCCCGAGCCCGTGCCGAGATCGACCATGAGCGAGACCGGAGCGCTGCCCACAGACGCAAGCATGGCGCGCTCGGTCGGCTCGGACGGCAGGAATTCATGGCTCAGCTGGCCGCGATTGTTGGCGACATCGGCGAAGAAACGCTCGGACACTTCGGCGCGGGACGCGCGGACATCCGACAGCCGCGCGAGGTCTCCGCGCAGGGTCGGATCGTCGGACGGCACCTTGCGCAGAACCTCGCCCAGCAACCCGGCGCGGGCGTCGGACCGCAGCCGCACAAAGACCCAACTGCCCTCGCGCAGCCGTTCGACCAGACCGCCCTCCTCCAGCGCGCCGATATACTGCGTCACGCGCGGCTGGGACATGCCGAGAACAGCCGTGAGCTCAGATACCGTCAGCTCGCCGCGCTGCAAAACGACGAGAATACGCAGACGGGCGGGGTGGCCCAGCAGCTTCAGTGTTTTGACGATCGACTCCATTGGGCGCGGTGGTAGCAGGCGTGAGGGCAGATGTATATAAAGTTTTCTTTATATGGTCAGCGTCGGGATGGAGAGGGTTCAGGCATCGCTTGAAGGTGTTAAAGGTCCCGGCCACGAAGGCCAGGAACGGGCTTTGATGACAGTCCCCGGCCCTCGTGGCCGGGGCCTTGCTCGTTACCCGCCGAACTTAGCGACCACCTCTAGCGCACATATTTCGACAGCAGCCGCAGGTAGTCCGACTGATAGCCCAGCGAGTTCTCCGTCACCGACCAGCTGTTCACCGGCCAGCCATCGTTGAACTCCGCATAGCTTTTCGCGGGCGGCTGTCCCTGCGGCGGGATCGGAACGGGGCGGCGGCAGATGCTGGCGCCGTAGCCGGGGCATTGCGTGTCGCAGCACTTGTCGCGCTCATAGCTGGCGTTGGGACCGCCAACCAGCAGGCCGGGCACGGGGCCGAAGCGCGATGTCTTGGTGGAGTCGTAGAGCGGCGAGCCGTCCTTGAACCACGCATGGTAGAGCGTGGACGCCGAGCGCTCCGCCCCCACGCCCTCCATATTGGTCAGATAGACCAGCCCCATCGGGTTCACGCCGTGCAGGTAGTGGAGATAGTCCGCGCCCGCATTCAGCGCGGCCGTGGCCGAGCGGCCCGGCGCTTCGCCAACCACGGACTGCGTGTAAACCGCGCCGCGCCGCGCCTTGGTCGCGTTGGAGCCCCACCAATAGCCATCGACCGGCGCGAGATAGGGGTCCCTCACCTCCCGCACGGCCGGCCAGCCGTTCCAGGCGCCCATGGCGGAGGCATAGTCACGCTGGATGCGGCCTCGGAGCCCGCGCGGCACACCGTCCATCATCGAGAAATTGCGCAGGGTGAAACCGAGATCGCCCTCGAACCCATTGGCCGTGTCGGCGGAGATGCCGCCGGTCTGACGGTAGAGCCGTTCGATGTCCCGCAGCAGCGCGGCGTCGCGGGTCAGCCCGTAGAGCTGCGTGGCGGCGATGAGGCGCTTCCTGGCAAGGCGGTCGGCCTCGACCTCCTGCTGGCCTGCCGCGAGGCCGGACGTGCCGTGCTCCTCGCTGTTGTTGTAGAATTTCACCGCCGGATTGGCCTCCGCCCAGGCCCAGGCGTCGCGCGCGCGGCGGGATAGCTCGTCCACGCGGTCCCGCAGTCCCGGCTCCTCGCGGAAGATGTCGGCGGCCATGGCAAAGGCTCCGGCGGCCGTGACAGTGGCGGACGTGTTGGCGGGACCGTAGAGCGACGGGTCCTTGGCCTTTGACGGCGGGCTCCCCTCGCCCCGGCCCAGAACGGACAGCACGGAGCCGTCCGCGTTCTGCATACGGCGCAGCCAGTCCAGCCCCCACACGACTTCGTCCAGCACGTCGGGCACGCCGTTGCCGCTTTCCGGGATGCCCATGGAATCGGTCCAGACGGCCGGGTTTTCGGCATAGCTGGCGAGCAGGCTCGACACATAGTTGGCGGTCCAGCTGGTGTATTGGTTGTAGTCGCCCGCATCGAACCAGCCGCCGCGCAGGTCGCGGGCCGTGCTCATGTCGCCGGGCGAGTCATAGCGCTGCGCCTCCGGGTCCTGCCCGCGCCCCAGATGGGATGCCTTGTCCGCATAGCCCGGCAGGGCGTGCGGCGCGCGCTTCTCGAAGCCCGCGCGCTGGTAGTAGAACGCCTTGAAGGCCGTCTGCAGCACGGGGCGATAGACGGTGGGCGAGATTTCAAACGGGTCGCTGTCCACCCGCCGCTCCAGATCGCGCACGACGTAGCGGCCGGGCGCGCGCAGGTCGGAGAAGTCGTAATGCCAGACGCGGTCGCCGGAATCCTCATCCACCGCGCCGCCATTCCAGGCAATAGCACGCCCCTCATGCACCGCACGGCGCGTGCGCAGGTCGATCACGGCGTAGCGCTGTGATGGTTGGAAGGACCGGGCCGCA
>JAHDEU010000317.1 GCA_020628635.1 Hellea sp.
AGCGTCTTCACGCCGGAGCCAAACCGCTGCTGCAGGAATTGCGGCATGGTGTAGATTTCGCGCTTCAGGAAAATCGGCAGGAAGAACTTCGCCACGATGATCAGCACCAAGGCCGCCTGCCATTCATAGGCGGCAATGGCGAGGCCGATGCGGAAGCCCTCCCCGCTCATGCCGATGATCTGCTCGGCCGAGATGTTGGCCGCGATCAGCGAGGCACCGATGGCCCACCAGGGCAGGCTCCGTCCGGCGAGGAAGTAGTCCTCCGTCGTCTTGGTCGTGCCCGCGGGCTCTCTCGAAACATAGATCGCGACCGCGAACAGGATGATCGCGTAGAGCGCCAGGACCACGAAGTCCAAACCGTTGAGTGCCATGGTGTCCCCTCAGACATGTGCTCCCGTTCAGTGTCAGTCACCCTGCCGGGCGCACGAGAGTCGTTGCGCCGTCTATGCGGCGACCATGACAGCGGTGTCAATTATTGATCGCGCGCCGTTGACGGCTCCGCAACGCGCGCCTAGCCCTGCTGACAAACCGCGTAACAAGCGCGGACGACAAGAGCCTGACGGGCCGAACGGGGGACTTCACTGTCGTGTATCTAGGCATCGACATCGGCACGTCCGGCGTGAAAGCCGTGATCGTGGACGACGCGCAGGCCGTCGTGAGCACGGCCAGCGCGCCGCTGTCAGTGTCGCGTCCGCAGCCGCTCTGGTCAGAACAGGACCCGGCCGACTGGTGGCACGCGACGGGCGACGCGGTGCGCGGTCTGGACGCTGGCCTGCGCGCGAAAGTTCGCGCCATCGGGCTGTCGGGACAGATGCACGGCGCGACGCTGTTGGATGGAAGTGGAGCCGTGCTGCGCCCCGCAATTCTCTGGAATGACGGCCGCTCGGCGGCGGACTGCGCGGCCATGACCGAGGCGTTGCCGGAGCTCACCGACATAACCGGCAATCTCGCCATGCCGGGCTTCACCGCGCCCAAGCTCCACTGGCTGCGCGAACACGAGCCGGAGGTCTTCACGCACGTCGCAAAAGTGCTGCTGCCCAAGGACTATGTGCGCTGGAAGATGTCGGGAGTGTTTGCGTCGGACATGAGCGATTCGGCCGGAACGCTGTGGATGAATGTCGCCGAGCGTGACTGGTCTGACGAGATGCTGGCGCTGACGGGGCTGACGCGCGACCATATGCCGGAGCTGTTCGAAGGCTCGGAGGCGACGGGAGAGCTGTCCGCAGGCATTGCCGCCGATTGGGGCGTGCCGGTCGTGCCCATCGCGGCGGGCGGCGGCGACAATGCGGCGGGCGCGGTCGGCTCGGGCGTCGTGCGGCCTGGCGAAGGATTCGTCTCGCTCGGCACGTCGGGCGTGGTGTTCCTTGCAGACGATGCCTACCGCCCGAACACGGACGGCGCGGTCCACACCTTCTGCCACGCCCTGCCCGGCCTGTGGCACCAGATGAGCGTGATCCTGTCAGCCGCCAGCGCGGTGGACTTCGTGGCGCAGATTACGGGCTATGCCGATCCGGCCACGCTGTATGACGCCACCGCCGAAGCCGCGACGCCCGGCACCGGCCCGATCTTCCTGCCCTATCTCACGGGCGAGCGAACCCCGCACAACGACGCAAACGCCAAGGGCGCGTTCTTCGGCCTGACCGCCGCGCATACCCCGCTCGACCTTGCCCAAGCCGCGCTGGAAGGCGTCGCCTTCGCGCTGGCCGACGGCGTCGATGTTCTGCGCGACACGGGCGCGCGCATCGACACGCTGTCCGTCATCGGTGGCGGCTCTCGTTCCGATTGGTGGGGCAAGGTCATTGCATCGGCCATGGACGCGCCGCTCACCTACCGCATGGCTGCCGAAGTCGGCCCGGCTTTCGGCGCGGCGCGGCTGGCACGGCTTTGCCTGGGTGAGGACAGCGTGGCGGCTGTCTGCACCGCACCGCCGATCAGCCACGTGGTCGAACCCGACCCGGACATGCGCGACCTCTATCGGGAGCGGCGCTCCACCTTCACCAAACTCTACCACGCAACGCGGAGCCTCACAGCATGAGCGGCTATTTCGACCACATCGACCCCATCCGATATGAGGGGCCAAGTTCTGTTAACCCGCTCGCCTTCCGCCACTACAAGGCGGACGAGGTGCTGCTCGGCAAGACCATGGAAGAGCATCTGCGCATCGCCGTCTGCTATTGGCACACCTTTGCCTGGGACGGGAACGACATCTTCGGCGACGGTTCGTTCGGGCGTCCGTGGAACGCGATGGATGGACAGGAGGGCGCCGAGGCCAAGCTGGACGCGGCGTTCGACTTTTTCGGAAAGCTCGGCAATCCGTTCTTCTGCTTCCACGATGTCGACGTCATGGCGCCTGCCTCCACGGCCAAGGAGCATGTCGAGAACCTCGCCGCCATCCTCGACCCGCTCGAGGCCAAGATGGAGGCGCATGGCACCAAGCTGCTCTGGGGCACGGCCAACATGTTCTCCCACCCGCGCTATATCGCGGGCGCATCGACCAATCCCGACCCCGCTGTGGCCGCCTTCGCCGCGCTGCAGGTCAAGCATGCCATGGAGGCGACCCACCGTCTCGGCGGCGACGGCTATGTCTTCTGGGGCGGCCGCGAGGGATATGACACCATCCTCAATACCGACCTCAAGCGCGAGATGGACCAGCTCGGCCGCTTCCTGAACATGGCGGTGGAGCACAAGCACAAGATCGGTTTCAAAGGCGCGCTGTTCATCGAGCCCAAGCCGCACGAGCCGACCAAGCACCAGTATGACCGCGATGTCGGCACGGTGTACGGCTTCCTGCAGAAATACGGTCTGGAAGGCGAGATCGGCGTCAATATCGAGCCTAACCACGCGACCCTGTCGGGCAACAGCTTCGAGCACGAAGTGCAGATGGCCAATGCGTTTGGCATCTTCGGCTCTATCGACTTCAACCGCGGCGACCCGCAGAACGGCTGGGACACCGACCAGTTCCCCAACGATTTGCGCGAGATTACCACGGCGCTCTATTACATTCTCAAGGGCGGAGGGTTCAC
>JAHDEU010000318.1 GCA_020628635.1 Hellea sp.
GCGCATCTCCGTCCAGATCGCAGTAGTAGGCGTAGCCGTTCGCGAGCAAAAGTCGGGCCGCCGCAACATGCGCGTCTGCACGCTCGGATTGATAGACGACGTCGCCGTCATGGCGCACGCCGAGCCAGGCGAGACCGTCGATGATGGCCTGCGTGGCCTCCGGCGTGGATCGCGCGCGGTCCGTGTCCTCAATGCGAAGGTGCATGGTCCCGCCGACGTGATCGGCGAAGTAGCGGTTGAAAAGCGCTGTGCGCGCGCCACCGATATGGAGGAATCCAGTTGGGGACGGCGCGAAGCGGGTGCGGACGGGTCGGCTCATTCGGTTGTATCTCGGCAGGAATTCGGGAGTCGTTTCGCTGGCGCGCTTGCACTCGCCGGCGCCGCGTGCCCTATTCCAGATCGTGAGCGTTTATGAAAGCGACTATGGCGCGGTGCGGAGCCGCTGGCGCGTTGATGCGCCCATGGTCTCGTTCGAGCTCGGCACGATCGTTTTCGCCATTGGCATTGCGAGCTACTTCGCGTGGCCGACAGAGCCAATTTGGTGGTGGGCAGCCATACTGGCGTCCGGGCTCGCGGCCTCTGCCACTTTCGCCGCTTCGCGCTGGTCAGGTCTCTCAGCATTGGCGGTGGGTGGGTTTGCCTTGGCTGCCCTGCACACCCAACTTGCTTCGCCCAACCCGGTTGAGCGCGAACAGCGGATCACCGCGACGGGCTGGGTCAGTGACGTGGATACGGGCGGCCGGATGCGTCGCATAACGCTCGACGTGACGGAGGCATCGCCTGTCCCGCGATCCGGCGTGCCGGAGCGGGTCCGCTTTCGCGTCGGCAAGAACTGGCCCCAGGTCGAGCTCGGCGATGCCATCACGGTCGATATCGTCGTCGGACCTCTGCCCGGCCCCGCCGTGCCGGATGGCTACGACCCGGCCAGACGCGCCTTTTTCCAAGGGCTTTCAGGCTCGGGGTTTGCCATCTCCGAGCCTTCGACGGCCCGGATCGAGCTCAACCGGATAGACAAGGCGACATTGAAGATCACGCGATTGCGCCGTGGCCTAGCCGGGCGGGTCATGGAGGCCGCACCTCCGGAGACCGCTGGTCTGCAGGCCGCGCTTCTGACGGGCCTTCGCGACGATATACCGGACGCGCAGACCGAGGCGCTGCGCGCGTCGGGCTTGGCGCATATCCTCGCAATTTCCGGCCTGCATATGGGGCTGGTGTCGTTCGGGGTATTCGCCTTGGCGAGCGCTCTGCTCGCACTGCACCCGGCCGCGGCGGGCCGGGACATGCGCAAGGTCGCGGCCGTGATCGGCATCGTGGCCGCGACGGGCTATTTGGTTCTGTCAGGCGCATCGGTGGCCACGCAGCGCGCCTATGTCATGGTGTGCATCGCCTTTTGTGCCGTGTTGCTGGAGCGACGGGTGCTCAGCATACGGTCGGTCGCCGTGGCTGCAGTCGGCACGCTGCTGATCCATCCGGAAGCGTTGATGAGTGTCGGTTTTCAGATGTCATTCGCCGCCGTGGCCGCACTTGTGGTCGTGTTCCGGGTCTGGACGGATCGACGCCCGAAGCGGCGCGCGGAAGGTTTGCGGGACCGCGTGACCGCTTTCTATGGATCACTGGCTGGGACCAGCGTCATTGCCATGTTCGCGACGGGCGGCTTCGCGCTGTTCCATTTCGGACGCTTCGCCAATTATGGCTTGCTGGGCAACCTCGCGGCCATGGCCATTTTTCCGGTCGTGATGGGCTTCGGCATCGCGTCACTGGCATTGATGCCATTCGGGCTGGAGGCTGTGCCGCTCACCGTGATGAGTTGGCTGCTGCGACCCATGATCGGCGTCGCGGAGTGGGTCGCCGCCTTGCCCGGCGCGGTCGGCCACGCTAAAGCGGCCGACCCGCTGGCACTCGCGCTCTATGGGCTCGGCTTTGCGAGCGCGTGTCTGGCGACCAGACGTTCCGTTGTCGTGGGCTCTGTTCTGTCCGCCATTGCGCTCGCACTTTGGGTCGCGACACCGGTCTATGATCTGAGGATCACGGATGATGGTCGGGTAAGCGTGTGGTCGGACGGGCAAGCTTCGACATCGTCCCTGCGGGCAGACGGCTATGGCCGCGACATGTTCAGCCGCGCATTGGGTGCGGGCGACGTGGAGTGGGCAGCCTATCGCGACGACTTCGCGAATTGCGACGCGCTTGGCTGCCGCTTTTCGCATAATGGCAAGACAATCAGCGTCGTGGAGGAAGCCTCGGAAGTCAGTGAAGCTTGCGCTGACAGCGACATCGTCGTGTTGCCGGACCGTTCCGCGACCGCGCCAGCGCGACGGAAGTGCAAGGCCCTGCTGCTGGACTACACCGCTCTACGTGAGAGCGGAGGCGTGCACATCGCGTCCGGCGGGGAACTCAGGATGCGTCCCATTCAGTCGGAGCGGCGACAGCGCCGCCCATGGGGCAGGGGAGAGCCCCGCCGATAGCCGCTTTTCGCTAGTTGTACGTCCGAACCAGGCCGACCAGAACGCCCTGCACTTCCACCCGGTCCGGGCCGAAGCTGCGCATTTCGAAATCGGGGTTCTCCGCATGGAGCTCAACCACGCCGCCGCGCTTGTAGATGCGCTTGAGCGTGGCTTCCTCCTGATCGACCAGGGCGACCACGATCTCGTTGTTGCGTGCCGTGTTGGTTTTGCGGACCACAACGATGTCGCCGTCCATGATGCCGGCATCGCGCATGGACTCGCCTTCGATCTCCAGCGCATAGTGGTCGCCATTGCCCAGCAGGCTCGGCGGGACGGTCATCAGGTTGTGGCTGTCCTCGACCGCCGCGATGGGCAGGCCCGCCGCGATCTTGCCAACAAAGGGTATCTCGAAGCTGTCATTGGCGGCGACGGGCGCGAGCGGCTCGTCCTTCTGCAGGCCCGTCGGCAGCTTGATGACTTCCAGCGCGCGGGCCTTGTTCGGCAGGCGGCGGACAAAGCCGCGCTCCTCCAGTGCGGTAATGAGACGATGGATGCCCGACTTGCTCGCCAGGCCCAG
>JAHDEU010000319.1 GCA_020628635.1 Hellea sp.
TGTCGATTATCGCGGCGCGGCCTCGGGTGTGCGCCATGACGGCCTACCCAAGCCGGATGCAGGGCAGGCCAAACTGGCCGAGGTGATACAGGCGGGTGCGATGTCGGTGCTCAACACGCGCGGGGTAAGCTTCGGCGTGGACGGCGACATCATGCGCATCGCGCTCTCCGGTGGCATGATGTTCGATTTCGTCGCGACCAATGTCAGCGCCGACGACCCCCGCAACGCCCATGTCCTGCTGCGCCAGATCGGCTCCATTCTCGACGTGGTCGACTATCTGACCTCGCGGAACGCTTGAGCGCCGCCGCCGTTGGTCTCTCCCATACAGGAGACGACAATGAGCGAAACACGACGCAATACCGGCGAGGGCGACAAGACGATCCGCGACCTGTCGCGCACCATGCGCAAGCAGGACATCGCCATGGTCTCCACTCGCCACGGCGACGACATCGCGACGCGGCCCATGTCCAACAATCAGGACGTGGACTGGGACGGCGATACCTTCTTCTACACCACTGCCGACACGACCACGGTGGAGGACATCAAGGCAGACCCGCATGTCGGCGTGGCCTATAAGGACGATGAGGACGGCATCTACCTCGCGCTGAACGGCCGCGCGATGCTGCACACGGACCGCGAGAGCCTGGAAGCCCATTGGCAGGACAAGCTGGAGCAGTGGTTCGAGGGCGGGGTGGAGACGGACGGCCTGACACTGGTGCAAGTCCACGCCCACCGCGCCCACTACTGGATCAAGGGCGAGGAGGGCGAGCTGGTCCTGGAGGACTAGCTTAACGCACTGGTGAGCGCGGCCATGCTATGCCGCGCTCATGGTGCACCAATTCCAGACACGCCACCCGGAGTTCGCGGGCTTTTCCGAATACTATGCCGAGCGCATACGCCCGGAGCTGATCGCGCGCGACGACGCGCGCAAGGCAGCGGTCAAGCGTGGGGCAATGGCGGGCGCGGCGACGGTCGGGGCGCTCGCCGCGATCGGCGCTCTGGCGGCGTTTGCAAAGGGCGATCCCGCTTTCCTTGCCGGGGCCGTATTCGTCGGCGCGATGCTGGGCCATGCGAGCTGGGTTTTCTATACCCGCAAGATACGCACGGAGACGAAATCACGCCTCGTCGAAGCCGTGCTCGGTCACGTGGGCTGGCGGTTCGACGCCTTTGTCGGCTCCTTCGATACCGAACCTTTTGACGCGCTCTTTTTGCTGCCGAGCAAGTATGATCGCGCCAATTTCGAGGACGCCATCACGGGTGAGGCGCATGGAGCGCCCTTCCGTTCCATCGAGGCCCATCTGGAACGCGAAACCAAGGACCACCGGGGCAATCGTCACTACAAGACCGTGTTCCGCGGCCAGCTCATGACGCTGGACTTCCCCACCCGCGTCTTCGGCCGCACGGTCGTGCTGCGGGACAAGGGGATGTTCAACCGCAAGACCCGTGGCGACATGAAGCGCGTCGGGCTGGTCGATCCGACCTTCGAAAAACTGTTCGAGGCCTATTCGACCGATCAGGTGGAGGGCCGCGTGATCCTCGATCCTGTCTTCATGCAGGCCATGCTGGACCTCGAGGCGTCCGTGTCGGGCAGGAACATCCGTTTCGGCTTTGATGACGACACATTGTTCATCGCGGTGGAGACACCCAACCAGTTCGAGGCCGGGCCGATGACGCGCTCGCTGGACGATCCCGCGCCGACACAGAAGATCATCGACGAGGTCGGTCTGCTGTTCGACATTGCGGACAAGCTGCAGCTGCGCAAACAGGTGGAGTTCGGGCGTCGGAAGCGCGCCTAGCCCAGAACTAAACGGCGCGGCTGACCAGCCAGCCCAGATAGGCAACATAGCCCAGCAGCATCACCGCGCCCTCCCAACGCGCGACCTGCTTTCTCGTCGTGGCGAAGATGAACATCAGCACGGTCGCGACCAGCAGCACGGCTCCGTCGATTATGGAAAACCCGGCTGCGCCCACATCGAATGTCAGCGGAAACGCAAGGCCTGTGATGCCGAGAATGGCCAGACCGTTGAAGATGTTGCTGCCCACGATATTGGCGAAGGCCAGCTGGTTCTCGCGCTTGAAGGACGCGATGATGGAGGCGGACGCCTCGGGCAGGGACGTGCCGATGCCGACGATGGTCAAACCGATCAGCGCCTCGCTCACACCCAGATTGCGCGCAATGTCGCTCGCCCCGCGGATCAGGCTCTCCGCGCCCGCGACCAGCAGCGCGATGCCGCCGATGGCGAGCAGCAGGCTCACCGGAACCGACATTGTCGCGGGCGCGATGTCCTTGTCGGCGGGCAAGGCGAGGTCGGCTCGGATGGTCAGGAACATGTAGAGCGCGAAGGCCGCGAACAGCACCGCCGCGCCGAGCTTGGGCAGTCCGCCCAGCACGATCCAGGCAAAGCATCCGGCGGAGCTGAGCAGCACGAAGCCGATGTCGCGCCGCAGCTCGCGCAACTGCGTGGCAATCGGCAGGATCAGCGCGCTCGCGCCCAGAATCATCAGGACATTGGCGATGTTGCTGCCCAGCACATTGCCGAAAGCGACGTCATTGGCACCTCTGGCGGCGGCACCGAAAGTCGCGACGAATTCCGGCATGGAGGTGCCAAAGCCCAGCAGCACGACACCGATCAGCGCCTTGCTGACACCGAGCTTGGCCGCGATGGAGACGGAGCCGCGGATCAGCAGCTCCCCGCCGCCGACCAGCAAAGCAAGGCCGAGAATGACGAGGAGCCAGCTCACGTGGTCGGGCTCCCGCTGGAGATGTTACTGATTTTCAGGCGTGGTGATCTCGATGCCGTCGAGCTCGTCCGTGAGCAGGATCTGGCAGGACAGCCGCGAATTGTCCTGCACGCCTTCCGCGAAGTCCAGCATGCTGTCCTCCATGTCGTCCTTGGGCTTGAGCTTGCCGAGCCAGCTATCCGCCACATAGACGTGGCAGGTCGCACACGCGCACGCACCGCCGCAATCGGCGTCGATGCCCGGCACCATGTTGGCGAT
>JAHDEU010000320.1 GCA_020628635.1 Hellea sp.
CCCCGTCCCCGGACTTGATCCGGGGCCCATTCGCATCGACGCCCGGCCATCGACGCACCGACGCCAGCGACCGGACCGCGATGCGACTGGGCCCCGGGTCGAGCCCGGGGACGGTGTGTGAGGGAAGAGCTGAGTGAGCTCACCCCTTCCGATCATCGCTTCGTTCGGCCCTTCGCCGTCGATCCGCGTTGCGGCCCTTTGGGCTCACCCCCCTTAAGGGAAGGAGTCATTGGGTGAGTAGTCTGAAATCCCAACAACCCACCAATTGCCCCATCCCCGCTACTCAAACGCGCGCTTCGGATCCAACTCGTCCCATTGCCGCACGAAAAAGGCGGACGGGCCGAGGAGCATGAGCATGTAGAAGGCCGTGCCCGCGCAGAGCATGAGGATGCCGAAGGCGGCGCGGATCTTGAAGCCCGGTGTGGCGCTGTCGGCCAGCAGGGCCTGGAGTGCGGATGCGGGGTCTTCGTCGGTCAGCACGGAGCCATCCATCAGGCCCGGCATGGCGACCTCGGCCCCGATGAGGGAGATGATGTAGGATGCGACATAACCGATGACAAAGGCCACCAGCAGCGCGCCGAACAGCGCCCAGAAGCGGTTGCGGCTGACATGGCGGGCGGCGAAGATGTGAGTCTTGCGGCGCAGTCCGGTCAGCGCTCCGGCGGGTGCGAATTTGACCAGAAACCAGACGGAGTAGACGATGAGGCCGAGATAGAGAAGAACCACGAACAGACCCACGACCACCGCCGCCGCACCGTTGCCTAGCGTCATGGTAGCCAATGCGGTCACAGCGCCGATCACGGCGATGAAGACGACATATCCGAGAAGATAGAGCGACCAATATCCGAGCTGCGACAGGAATTGCCGGCCTTCATCTGCGCCGAGCTTGAAAGGGAAGCGCCCTGTCGTCTCGCCGTGAAAGTAAGCGCGGTAGAAGGCGGCGCGCACCAGCGAGATGATTGCGAGAGAGCCAACCATGAGCAGGATGAGCGAGGGCAACATGGAGAAGAAGGCGTTGCTCATCGCCTCGCCGAACCCGTCCATCGAGTCCGGATCGGCGGGGTCGAACGCGGTCAGCCCGGCCAGAATCTCGACGTAGTTGCTCACGATCGTCGGGAAGACTATGAAGTACAGCACTGTCAGCAGCAGCGTCGTCCAGCCGAGCAGCTTGAAGAACAGCTTCGCCCCGCCAGGCGAGCGGAAGGCGCCGAACATGGCGTCCGTGATCTCATAGTCCTTGTTGTAAGGCCGCGCGACGATGTCTGACATGATTTCCCCTGAAAGCCCCTTACCTCACCCTAGCGCGCAGCTGTCGCAGAGCAAGCGGCTTGCGGGGGCTTTGGCGCGGGCCTATCTGCGCGCCATGCCAGACAAGACCATCAAACCCGTCCACATCGTCGGCGCCGGATTGGCGGGCTCCGAAGCCGCATGGCAGGTCGCGGAAGCGGGCGTGCCCGTCGTGCTGCACGAGATGCGCCCGCACCGCATGACGGCGGCGCATCAGAGCGGCGGTTTCGCGGAGCTGGTCTGCTCCAACTCGTTCCGCTCGGACGACCATCTCGGCAATGCGGTCGGCTTGCTGCATGAGGAAATGCGCCGCTCCGGCTCGCTGATCATGGGCGTGGGCGAAGTGCACAAGCTGCCCGCGGGCGGCGCGCTGGCCGTGGACCGCGAGGCGTTCTCGGACGCCGTGACGCTGTTGCTGTCCCAGCACCCGCTCATCACGGTGGAATATGGGGAGGTCACCGGATTGCCGCCCGCGGAGTGGGGCAATACGATCATCGCGACGGGGCCGCTCACGGCGGACAGTCTCGCCCATGCAATTCTGGCGGAGACGGGCGTGGACAGCCTCGCCTTCTTCGACGCCATCGCGCCGATCGTCTATCACGACAGCATCGACTTCGACCAAGCCTGGATGCAATCGCGCTACGACAAGGGCGACGGCGCGGACTACATAAATTGCCCGCTGGACGAGGACCAGTACAACACCTTTATCCAGGCGCTGATCGATGCGGACCAGACCGAGTTCAAGGACTTCGAAAAGGACACGCCCTATTTCGAAAGCTGCCTGCCGATCGAGGTGATGGCCGCGCGGGGTCCGCAGACCCTGCGCTTCGGTCCGATGAAGCCGGTCGGGCTGACCAATCCGCACAATCCGGGCGTCAAGGCCCACGCCATCGTGCAGCTGCGCCAGGACAATGCGCTCGGCTCGCTCTACAACATGGTCGGGTTCCAGACGAAGATGAAATACGGCGCGCAAACGGAGGTCTTCCGCATGATCCCGGGCCTGCAGAATGCCCGCTTCGCGCGGCTCGGCGGCATTCACCGCAACACCTTCATCAATTCGCCCAAACTGCTGGACAGCCAGCTCCGCCTCAAATCCCGCCCCGACCTGCGCTTCGCTGGGCAGATCATGGGCGTGGAGGGCTATGTGGAGTCCGCTGCGCTCGGCCTGATCGCCGGACGCATGGCAGCGGCGCAGGCCAAGGGCGAGACGCTCGGAGCTCCGCCTGCGACAACGGCGCTCGGCGCGCTGGTGGAGCACGTCACGGGTGGTTTCATGGACGGCCCGAAGGCGAAGTTCCAGCCGATGAACGTCAATTTCGGCCTGTTCCCGCCGGTCGAAAACCTGGTGATGAAGAACCAGGACGGCAGCCGTGCCAAGGGAAAGCAGAAGACGCGGGTGAAGCGCCGCGCGATGGCGGAGCGGGCGCTGGCGGATATTGCGACGTGGTGAAGCGTTCTCTCAGTTAAGGTTTTCGAATCAGCGACCGATACCCTCGTAACTCAACGAGCCTTCGCACGTTGGCATGTCTCCATCCCTGACACCGGAGATTCCCCATGCGCCGACTTCCGCTTGCGACCTCAACATCCCTTCTTGCCCTTATGCTCGTGACAGCCGGCGGGGGCAGCAATGCCTATGCTGGCTGCACGATCGATGGCGATGCCATGAACGAGGCCAGCAACCTGATGTCGGGCCAGACCATCAACTGCG
>JAHDEU010000321.1 GCA_020628635.1 Hellea sp.
GTCCTGCGGGGCCTGCACGGCGCGCAGGCCGGCCTACGCCACGGCGCGCTCGGCTTTCCAATATGACGATGCCAGCCGCCCCATGATCCTGTCCTTCAAGCATGGCGGGCACACCGACCGCCTGTCGAGCTTCGCCGCGCAGATGCACCGCGCGGGCCGCGTCGCGCTGGCACATGCCGACGTGCTGGTCCCCGTCCCGCTGCACCGCACGCGCCTCATCAAGCGGCGCTTCAACCAATCGGCCCTGCTGGCAAGGTCGCTGTCCAAGCGCACCGGCGTCCCTTTGTCCTCTCGCGCGCTGGTCCGCACCAAGCGCACCCCGAGCCAGGGCGGGCTGTCGGGCGCGGGCCGGCGGCGCAATGTGTCGGGGGCATTCGCGATGGAGCGCCCCGACGAGATCGAGGGCGCGCGCGTCGTTCTGGTGGACGACGTGATGACGACGGGCGCGACGCTGGAGGCTTGCACACGCACGTTGAAACGCGCAGGCGCGCTGCGCGTTGACTGCATATGCCTGGCGCGGGTGGTCAAACCCGTCGCGGCACCCTGACAGTGAAGGAAGCCTCCATGTCCCACAAGAATTCCGGCCCCAAGGTCGAAATGTATTCCAAGATGTTCTGCCCCTTCTGCATCCGCGCCAAGGCGTTGCTGGAGAGCAAGGGCGTCCAGATCATCGACATTCCCGCCGCCAACGACAAGGCCCGCCGCGCCGAGATGAACCAGCGCTCGGGCGGCCGGAACACCTTCCCGCAGATCTTCATCGACGGCGTGCATGTCGGCGGATCGGACGATCTCGCAGCCCTCGAGCGCGCGGGCAAGCTGGACGCGATGCTGAAAGCCTGAACCTTGCGCTGCGCCCTGTTGCAGCTCTGCTCCGGCATGGATCCGGAGGCGAATGCGCGAACCGTCGCGCAGATGATGGACGGCTTGGACGCCGACTTCGTGCTGACGCCCGAGATGACGCCGCTGCTCCAGAAGGACCCGGACGCGCTGCGAGACGCCGTGCGCGAGGAGGCGGAGGTCGTCGCGCCCTACTCCGAGCTCGCGCGCGAACACGCCGTCCACCTGCTGCTCGGCTCTGCCGCCGTGCTCACGCCGGACGGCATCGCCAATCGCTCCGTGCTGATCGATCCGGACGGAGCGGTCACCGCACGCTACGACAAGATCAACCTGTTCGAGGCGAGCCTGCCGAATGGCGAGGTGTACCGCGAGGCGGACAGCTATGTGGCGGGCCGCGCGCCGGTCACCGCACAAGTCGGCAACTTCGCGGTCGGCCTGTCCATCTGCTACGACCTGCGCTTCCCGGCGCTCTACTCGGGCTATGCCAAGGGCGGCGCGCACATCCTCACCGCACCCGCCGCCTTCACTCGCTCCACGGGGCGCGACCATTGGGAAACGCTCGTCCGCGCCCGCGCGATCGAAGCGGGGGCCTGGATGCTCGCACCGGCGCAGGGCGGGCTGCACGAAGACGGGCGCGGGACATGGGGGCGGACGATGGCGGTGTCGCCCTGGGGAGAGGTCAGCGTGCTGGACCACGACCGGCCGGGCGTGCTGGAGGTGGAGGTCACGATGGCTGCGGTGGAGAAAGCGCGGGGGCGCATACCGGCCTGGCGGCAGAGATAGGGATGGGCGGGCGTGCGCCCGGCTTTTTTGGTTTCGTCACCCCTCCGACCTTGTGTCGCTACGCTCCGCAAGCCCACCTCCCCTGTCCGGGGAGGAAAATTGAGGATGATCTACGCATGGTTTTTCCTCCCCCTTCAGGGGGAGGAAAAACTATCTGCTCCTCAATTTCCTCCCCGGAAAGGGGAGGTGGACAGCAAACGCGCCAGCGTTTGGTGGTCGGAGGGGCGACCCCAAAATCAGCCGCGCGAAGCGCGCCCTTTTCAATCCACCACGCAGGTCTTCACATTGCAGAACGCGAGCAAGCCTTCGCGTGCCAGCTCCCGCCCATAGCCGCTGCGCTTGATCCCGCCGAAGGGCAGCTTCGGATCACTCGCCGTCATGGCGTTCACGAATGTCGCGCCCGCCTCGATCTCCGTGAAGGCGCGCTCCATCTCGGCGGCGTCCTGGGTGAAGATGGCGGAGCCGAGGCCGAAGGGCGAGTCGTTGGCCAGAGCGATCGCGCCGTCCAGGTCCTCCACCTTGAACAGCATCGCCACGGGTCCGAACATCTCCTCGGAATAGGCGGCCATATCCTTGGTCACGCCTTCGATGATGCCGGGCTGGAACCACGAGCCGTCGCGCTCCATGGCCTGCGCGCCCGTGAGGCGGACGGCCCCGGCGGCGAGCGCGGTGTCGACCTGATCGGACAGCGCGCTCACCGCGTCGGCGTCCACAAGCGGGCCGATGTCGGTATCCTCGCTCATCGGATCGCCGATAGTTAGCGCTTGGAATGCCTCGACCATGCGGTCGCGGACCTCGTCATAGATGTCGGCGTGGACGATGAAGCGTTTGGCGGCGATGCAGCTCTGTCCGTTGTTCTGGGTGCGGGCCTTGACGCCGACCTCCACCGCCTTGTCCAGATCGGCGCTCGGCATGATGAGGAAGGCGTCCGAGCCGCCGAGTTCCAGTACGGTCGGCTTGATCTCCTCGCCCGCGACCGACGAAACCGCCGCGCCCGCGGGCTCGGAGCCCGTGAGCGTCGCGGCGCGCACGCGTGGGTCGCGCAGCACGGCCTCGACCCGCGACCCGCCGATCAGCAGCGTCTGGAAGCAGCCATCCGGGAAGCCCGCGCGGGTGAAGAGCTCTTCGAGCGCCAGCGCGCATTGGGGTACGTTGGAGGCATGTTTCAGCAGTCCCGTATTGCCCGCCATCAGCGCGGGCGCGGCGAAACGGATGACCTGCCAGAAAGGGTAGTTCCACGGCATGACGGCAAGCACGGGCCCGAGCGGAAGCACGCGGCGGAATGACCTCGACCGTGACGTCTCCACCACCTCATCCGCCATGATCGCTTCGGCGTTCTCGGCATAGTAGTCGCAGGCCGTGGCGCA
>JAHDEU010000322.1 GCA_020628635.1 Hellea sp.
GTCCTCGTGCCTCGGACGCTAACAGAAACACCACTACAGCCCCTACGGCTTCGCCTTCGGAGCGGGTGTTTCTGTTGTGGCGCGGCCGGGTGGGATGCTTGAGTTATAGGCTACGTGCTATCACCATCTTCATGATCTCGTTCGTCCCGCCATAGATCCGCTGCACGCGGCTGTTCCGCCACTGACGCGCGATCGGGTATTCGTTCATGTAGCCGTATCCGCCGTGGAGCTGCAGGCAGCGGTCCATGACTTCGCATTCGCGGTCGGTGACCCAGTATTTGGCCATGGACGCGGTGACCGTGTCGAGCTCTCCCTTGAGGTGCTTTTCGGCGCAATCATAGGTGAACGCCTTGCACACGGTGACAATGGTCTTGATCTCGGCCAGCTCGAACTGGGTGTTCTGGAAGTCGAGGATGCGCTTGCCGAACGCCTTGCGCTCCTTGACATATTCCACCGTGTGGCGGAGCGCCTTTTCCATCGCGGCCACGCCCTGCACGGCGATGTTGAGGCGCTCCTGCGGCAGCTCCGTCATCAGCTGGATGAAGCCCTGGCCCTCTTCCTCGCCCAGCAGCGCGTCGGCCGGGACCTTCATGTCGTCAAAGAAGAGCTCGGCCGTGTCGGCCGCTTCCTGCCCGACCTTGTCCAGCACGCGGCCGCGGCGGAAGCCCTCGACCTCGTCCGTCTTGACCATGAAGAGCGATTTGGAGTGCTTGCCCTCCCCGCCGGTGTCGGCGACCACGATGAGCAGGTTGGCTGTTCCGCCATTGGTGATGAACGTCTTGGAGCCGTTGATGACCCAGCCATTGCCGTCGCGTTTCGCCGTGGTCTTGATGCCCTGAACGTCGGAGCCGGTGGAAGGCTCGGTCATGCAGATCGCACCGACCAGCTCGCCCGTCGCCATTTTCGGCAAGAGGTCGCGCTTCTGCTCCTCGGTGCCGAAATGCAGGATGTAAGGCGCGACGATGGCGTTGTGCAAGCTAAGCCCGAAGCCGTCGACCTCTGCGCGCTCCAGCTCCTCCATGATGATCATCTCGTGGCGGTAGTCGCCGCCGCCGCCGCCATACTCCTCAGGGATAGCGACGTTGAGCAGGCCGTACTCGCCCGCCTGGTTCCAGAACTTGCGGTCCACATGCTTCTGCTGGCGGAAGCGCTCGCTGTGAGGCGCCATCTCGTTCTTGTAGAAATTGTGAACCGCGTCGCGGAAGATGTTGATGTCTTCCTCATCGTACCAGTCGGGGTTTTTGTAATCGAGCACTTCGGCGGGCATGGGCTGTCCTTCGGGTGGGTGTTTTGCGAAGGATATAGGGCGCGCGGCGGGGCGTGTCCGGGGGCGCGGTGTCGCGGGGCTGTGGTTATCAAGAGTGTGGAGAGGGTCGAGAGCCACCTTGCTGCATCGTCATGCGCGAACGACGGTGTTTGCACCTATGACGTTGGCTATGATCCGCCTTGCCCTGTCCGCCGCCCTTTTGCTCGCCGCCTGCCAGAGCGGCGGGCCGCCCGTTAAGGAGGATTTCGGCGACATGCCGACACCGATATCCGATGGTCCAAGCACCATGGGCGAGGCCTCTCCCTATTGGCGTCTTGTGTCCGTGGACGGCGACGCCGTGTCCCAGGATGTCTTTCACACGCTGCGCATCGACGACATCGAGGCCGGGGGTGTGGGACAGATGCACAATGGCTGTCACACGGCGGAAATTCGTATCGGCCCGCATCAGGGCGGCTGGCGGCTGGCGCGGACGGGCATAGCGACGGACGGCGTGAACCGCGTCCGGGTCGGCTGCGCGCCCGCCTCTGCCATCAGCACCAAAGCGCAGGCGGAAGCCGTGGCACGCGCCTATGACGGCCTGGACTCTGACCTGTGGACGTTTGAGCTGGATGGCAACCGCGTCACGCTGACCAATGCGCGCGGCGGAACCGCGGTGCTGGAGCGCGACACGGGTGCGCTCGATCTTCGCCCGCTCTATGGCAAGCCGCTCTACCTGGCCGAGACACCCTATTACTCGCGAGACGAAGTGGCGCAAAAGGTCACTGCCCTGTCCGGCGATCATCCCTATCTGAAATTCGGACCGACATCCGTGTCCGATTTCGATGGCTGCAACACCGCATCCGGCCGCTACCTGATCGCGGGACAGCGGCTGTATTTCGACGATGTCCGCGGCACGGAAATTGGATGCGGCGTGCAGGCGCTGATGCGCCCGCCAGACGGTATCGGCGTGCATTCGATCTACATGGAGCCGCGCTGGACGGTGGGTCCCGGACAGACCCTGCGCGTGTCATCCGTCAGCGCGAATGGGGACACGGTCTATGATGCCGAGCGGCCTGTGGTGCGCTAGCGCCTGCTCTGCGAAAAACACGCGCAAAGAAAAAGGCCCGCCAGGTGGCGGGCCTTCTGAAGTTCGACCGCTGCGCGCTCGTCCCGGCAGATGCGCCGGGAGCGGTGCGTTGCACCACGCTCCTCCTGCGTCGGAGGCTAGCGGATAAACCACTACAGCCCCTTCGCTTCGCTACGGAGCGGGTCTATCCGCTGTGCGAGACATCGGCGCTTGATTAAAAAGCGGCGGCCTCCAGCGCCATGACCGGCTCCGCGCCCGTCATGATCTTCGCGAGGTGCGCGTCCATCATGGGCAGCATGCGCAGCATGAAGTAGCGGCCGGTGATGATCTTGTTGGGGTAGAAGTCCTCGTTCGAACCGCTGTCGATCTTGGCTTGCGCCACGACGGCCATCTTCGCCCACATATAGGCCAGCGTCGCAAGGCCCATCATGTGCATGTAGTCGACCGAACCGGCACCGGCGTTGTTCGGGTCCTTCATGCCGTTCTGCATCAGCCACATGGTCGCCTGGGTCAGCTTGTTCTTGGCGCCCGCGAGGCCGTCCATGAACTCGGGCAGGGCTTCGCTGTCCTTGTTATCAGAAAGGAACTGGTCGATCTCGGCGTTGAGCGTCATCAGCGCGCGGCCGCCATTGCGGGCGAGCTTG
>JAHDEU010000323.1 GCA_020628635.1 Hellea sp.
CCGGTCAGCCACTTCTTCCGCCAGAACTTCAGCCAGGTCACCAACCCTCCCATCGACCCGCTTCGCGAAACCCGCGTCATGGGGTTGAAGACGCGCTTCCGTAACCTGCGCAACATTCTCGAGGAGTCCGGCTCGCAGACCAAGGAAATGCTGGTGCTCGACAGCCCGGTCATGACCAACGGCATGTATCGCCGCTTTGCGGAGATGATGCGCGGACGCTTGCGGGTGATCGACTGCACCTTCTCCGTCCCGGCCCCGGATACTGTTCCCGGCACGTCGCTCAGAACCGCCATCGAGCGCATCAAGCGTGAGGCAAAACTCGCCGTCGAGGAAGGCATCGAGAATGTCGTGCTGTCCGACGAGGCTGTCAGCGAGGACCGCGCCGCCGTGCCGATGATCCTCGCCACCGCCGCCGCGCACCAGCACCTGCGCGAGGAAGGCCTGCGTTCATCCTGCTCCATCCTCGTGCGCTCGGCCGAGTGCATGGACACGCATTATTTCGCCGTGCTGATCGGTGCGGGCGCGACCGCTGTGAACGCCTATATGGCGCAGTGTTCCGTGCAGGACCGCGTGCGCCGCGGGCTGATGGATTGTACTGAAGACGAAGCCGTCGCGCGCTACAAGAAAGCCATTGAGGGCGGCCTGCTGAAGATCATCTCCAAGATGGGTATCAGCGTGATTTCCTCCTATCGGGGCGGCAATAATTTCGAGGCGCTGGGACTGTCCCGCGCGCTGGTCGGCGAGTTCTTCCCCGGCATGACGAGCCGCATCTCCGGCATTGGCCTGGCGGGTCTGGAAACCAAGCTGCTCGATATTCACGAGCAGGCGTTCGAGGCCGCCGTGATCCGCCTGCCCATCGGCGGGCTCTACCGCGTGCGGGCACGTGGCGAGCGCCACGCCTACCGCGCGGACATGATCCACATGCTCCAAGAGGCGGTCGGCCGCGAGGATTACGAGCTCTACCGCAACTACGCCGATGTCGTGAACAATGACGACCCGATCCAGGTGCGCGACCTGCTCGACATCAAGCCGCTGCGCGAGGCCGTGCCGCTGACGCAGGTCCAAAGCGTCAACGAAATCCGCCGCCGCTTCTGCACGCCCGGCATGAGCCTCGGCGCGCTCTCACCCGAAGCGCACGGCACGCTGAACATCGCCATGAACCGCATCGGCGCAAAGTCCGTCTCCGGCGAGGGCGGCGAGGACCGCGCGCGCTACGTGACCCTGCCCAATGGCGACAATCCGAACTCGGCCGTCAAACAGATCGCGTCGGGCCGCTTTGGCGTGACGGCTGAATATCTCAACCAGTGCCGCGAGATCGAAATCAAGGTCGCGCAGGGCGCCAAGCCCGGCGAGGGCGGGCAGCTGCCCGGCTTCAAGGTGACCGAGCTGATTGCATCCTTCCGCAACGCCACACCCGGCGTGACGCTGATTTCCCCGCCGCCGCACCACGATATCTATTCCATCGAAGACCTCGCCCAGCTGATCTACGACCTCAAGCAGATCAACCCGGTCGCGCGCGTCTGCGTGAAGCTCGTGGCATCATCCGGCGTTGGCACGATCGCGGCCGGCGTGGCGAAGGCCAAGGCCGACACCATACTGATCGCGGGACACAATGGCGGCACGGGCGCCTCGCCCAACACCAGCCTGAAATATGCCGGCATCCCGTGGGAGCTGGGTCTGAGCGAGGCACACCAGGTCCTGACGCTGAACAACCTGCGCGGCCCCATCACGCTGCGCACGGATGGCGGGCTGAAGACCGGCCGCGACATCGTCATCGCCGCCCTGCTGGGGGCCGAGGAATACGGCATCGGCACGCTGTCCCTCGTCGCCATGGGCTGCATCATGGTGCGCCAGTGCCACTCCAACACCTGTCCTGTGGGCGTGTGCGTGCAGAACCCGGCCCTGCGGGAGAAGTTCACCGGAACGCCGGAGAAGGTGATCAACCTCATGACCTTCATCGCCGAGGAAGTGCGCGAGATCCTCGCCTCCATTGGCGCAACCTCGCTGGACGAGATCATCGGCCGGACCGACCTGCTCACCCAGGTCAGCCGCGGCGCGGAGAACCTCGACGATCTGGACCTCAACCCGATCCTCGCCAAGGTGAACAACGAGGCCGTCCGCGACTCGCGCGGCGAACGCATCGAGGTTCCCGACACGCTGGACACGCAGATCGTGGCCGACGCCAAGCAGCTCTTCGAACGCGGCGAGAAGACCTACCTCACCTATGGTGTCCAGAACACGCACCGCGCGGTCGGCACGCGCACATCGCACCACATCTACAAGGCATTCGGCGCGGACGGCGCGCCGGACGGGCAGCTGACCGTGCGCCTGCGCGGCTCGGCCGGGCAGTCGCTTGGGGCCTTCGGGATCAGCGGTCTGCGTCTGATCGTGGACGGCGACGCGAACGACTATGTCGGCAAGGGCTTGAGCGGCGCGGAGATCATCGTCGCCCCGCAGGGCCGCACGCCGATCGATCCGCACAGCTCCGCCATCATCGGCAATACCTGCCTGTACGGCGCCACGAAAGGCTCGCTCATGGCGGCGGGCCGCGCGGGCGAACGCTTCGCCGTGCGCAACTCCGGCGCGGTGACAGTGGTCGAGGGCCTCGGCACGAATGGCTGCGAGTATATGACGGGCGGTATCGCGGTAATCCTCGGTTCCGTGGGCGACAATTTCGGCGCGGGGATGACGGGCGGCATGGCCTATGTGTTCGACGAGGACGACAGCTTCGA
Source organism: Hellea sp. (assembly GCA_020628635.1). GTDB lineage: Bacteria > Pseudomonadota > Alphaproteobacteria > Caulobacterales > Maricaulaceae > Litorimonas. Next base: position 2,733 of record JAHDEU010000323.1, read on the forward strand.
GCGCGCGGTCAATCCCGACAGCGTGATCTGGCAGCGTTTCTCAAACGAGCACTATGAGGAAGAGTGCCTCGACCTCATCCGCCGCCACGCCGCGCAGACGGGCTCCGAGTTTTCCAAGAAGATCCTCGCCGAGTGGGAACACCAGCGCACCCGCTTCTGGCAGGTCATCCCGAAGGAGATGATCGGACGGCTGGCCGTGCCGATCGCGGAGGCGGCGGAGTAGGCGCCTAGTCGGCGA
>JAHDEU010000324.1 GCA_020628635.1 Hellea sp.
GCCGTAAGCTCCGCAATTTCATAGACCTTGTGCGCGTCGATACTGTGACCGACCGACTGCGCAAAGAAGAAGAGCACGACTACCAACATCAACAAAGCGAGGAGCGCGACAGCGCTCCAGCGCTCCAGCGCAGGGCTGATTTCACTTCGCAAACACCCCGTCCAGGATCGCCTGCTGCTCGCGCTTGTGCTTGGATGCGATGCCCGTCGCCGTGGATGCCGCCGGAGCCCGCCCGATATAGCGGGGGCGTGTGTTCTTCGCCTTGATCGCGATGAGCGTTTCCTCCAGCCGGTCCTGCACGAATTGCCAGGCGCCCATGTTCTTGGGCTCTTCCTGGCACCAGACCATGTCGGCCTGTTTGAACCGCTTCAGCTCTTCCTGCAGCGCATCGTCGGGATAGGGGTAGAACTGTTCCAGCCGCAGCAGATAGACGTCCGAGCGGCCGTTCTTCTCGCGCTCTTCCAGCAGGTCGTAATAGACCTTGCCCGAGCAGATCACGACGCGCTTGATCTTCTTGTCCTCGAGCAGTTTGGTCTCGAACTTCTCCGGCACATATTGCGCATCGTCCCACAGCACGCGGTGGAAGCTGGTGTCAGGCCCCATCTCCTCGAATGTGGAGACGCAGAGCTTGTGCCGCAGCAGGCTCTTCGGGCTCATGATGATGAGGGGCTTGCGGAAGTTGCGGTGGACCTGGCGGCGCAGCACGTGGAAATAGTTGGCCGGCGTGGAGACATTGCAGACCTGCATGTTGTCCTCGGCGCACATCTGCAGATAGCGCTCCAGCCGGGCCGAGCTGTGCTCCGGTCCCTGCCCCTCATAGCCATGCGGGAGCAGCATCACGAGGCCGCTCATGCGCAGCCATTTCTGCTCCGCCGAGCTGATGAACTGGTCCACCATGACCTGCGCGCCATTGGCGAAATCGCCGAACTGCGCTTCCCAGATGGTGAGCGCATTCGGAGCCGTCGTGGAGAAACCGTATTCAAACCCGAGCACGGCTTCTTCAGAGAGGTGCGAGTTGAGCACCTGGTAGTATTGCTGGTCGTCCGACAGATTGTTCAGCGGCGTGTATTTGGCTTCCGTCTTCTGGTCGATGAAGTGCGACTGGCGCTGCGAGAAAGTCCCGCGCTCCGAGTCCTGCCCCGACAGCCGCACCGGATGGTTTTCCAGCACGAGCGAGCCGAAGGCGAGGTGTTCGGCCAGGCCCCAGTCGATGCCCTCGCCTGCTTCGACCTTCTCGGCCCGCGCCTTGATGATGCGCTTCAGCGTGCGGTGGATGTTGACGTCGTTCGGGATGGTCGTGATCTTGGAGCCGATCATTTTCAGCGTGTCGATCTCAACACCCGTGACACCCTTGCGCTTTTCGTCGTCCAGTTCCGGCAGGCCGATGCCCTGCCACACCCCTTCGAGCCAGTCCGGGGCCTGGCTTTCGAAATCCTTGGCCTTGTCGAACTCGCTGTCGAGATAGCTGTAGAAGTCCTCGACCCGTTTCTGGTGCTCGGCTTCCGTCAGGTCGCCCTGCTCCACGAGCCTTTGCGCATAGAGCGTGCGCGTGGACGGCATGTCGTCGATGACGCCGTACATGATCGGCTGGGTGAAGGACGGGTCGTCGCCCTCATTGTGGCCGTAGCGGCGGTAGCAGACCATATCGAGCACGACGTCCTTGCCGAACTTCTGGCGGTATTCGGTCGCGATCCGCGCCGCATAGACGACCGCTTCGGGGTCGTTGGCGTTCACATGGAAGATCGGCGTTTGCACCATATAGGCGACGTCCGTGCAGTACTGGCCGGAGCGGTATTCGTCCGGGACAGTCGTGAAGCCGATCTGGTTGTTGACCACGACATGGATGGTGCCACCCGTGCGGTAGCCCGCCAGCTGGCTCATCTGGAAGGTCTCCATCACCACGCCCTGGCCGGCAAACGCGCTGTCGCCGTGCAGGATCACGGCCATGCCGCGCGTTGTGGGTGCGGTAGGTGCCGCTCATCTGCTGCTGCTTGGCGCGGGCCTTGCCGATCACGACGGGCGAGACGACTTCGAGGTGGGACGGATTGGGCGCGAGGCTCAAGTGGACGCTGTTGCCGTCGAACTCGCGGTCGTCACTGACGCCGAGGTGGTATTTCACATCGCCCGAGCCGAAGTCTTCGGCCCCGCTCGTCACGCCGCCGAGAAATTCGTAGAAGATCGCGGAATAGGGCTTCTTCATCACGCTCGCCATGACGTTGAGCCGCCCGCGGTGCGGCATGCCGATATTGATGTCCTTAAGCCCCAGCTGGCCGCCTTTCTTGATGATCTGCTCCAGCGCGGGCAGCAGCGCCTCGCCGCCGTCGAGCCCGAACCGCTTGGTGCCGGGATAGCGCTTGTGCAGCAGCTGTTCGAAGGCTTCCGCCTCGATCAGCTTTTGCAGTATGGCGAGACGGCCCTCCTTGGAGAAGCTGACCACCTTGTCCGGCCCCTCGATCCGCTCCTGGATCCAGGCTTTCTCCTCGGGGTCGGAGATGTGCATGAACTGGACGGACAGCGTGCCGCAATAGGTGCGCTGCACGATCTCCATGATCTGGTTGATGGAGGCGTATTGCAGCCCCAGCACGCCGTCGATGAAGATATCCCGGTCGCGGTCGCCTTCCGCAAAGCCGTAAGTGCTCGGGTCGAGCTCCGGATGGGTGCCGCGCTTGCGCAGGCCCAGCGGGTCCATGTCCGCGATCAGGTGCCCGCGCACGCGGTAGGCGCGGATCAGCATCAGCGCGTGCAAGCTGTCCTTTGCCGCCTGCTGAACCTGGTCCGCGCTCATGTCGGGCTGCGCCTTGGCGATCTTCCTTTCCGCCACGACGAGGCTGTCGCCCCAATCCCCGGTCAGCGCCGCCGTCAGGTCGGGCGTCGCATCCATTGTCGCCGCATCGCGCTTCCAGGACGGTCCGTCTGCATTGGCCTTGGCGTTGGACGCATCCTCGCCCAGCTGCTCGAAATAGCTCCGCC
>JAHDEU010000325.1 GCA_020628635.1 Hellea sp.
GAAGTCGGCGATGGGCTGCGGCTGCACTATGTCGATGAAGGACCGCGCGACGGACGCCCCGTGCTGATGATGCACGGCGAGCCGAGCTGGTCCTATCTCTACCGGCACATGATCCCACCCGTCGCGAAAGCGGGCCACCGCGTCATCGCGCCTGACCTCATCGGCTTTGGACGCTCGGACAAGCCGACCAGCACGGACGACTACAGCTACGCCGCCCATGTCGCATGGATGCTGGAGTGGTTCGACGGACTTGAACTCGATGGCGTCGTGCTGTTCTGCCAGGACTGGGGTGGGCTGATCGGCTTGCGTCTCGTCGCGGCGAGGCCGGACCGTTTCGCCGCCGTCGTGGCGGGAAACACCATGCTGCCGACGGGAGAGCATACGCCGTCAGCGGCGTTCCTCAATTGGCAGACTTTCTCGCAAACCGTTCCCGAATTCCCGACGGGCAAGATACTTCAGGGCGCAACGGAACGTGTCCTCAGCGACGCCGAGATCGCCGCCTATGATGCGCCGTTCCCGGATGAGCGCTACAAGGCGGGCGCGCGCATCTTCCCGGCACTCGTGCCGACCTCGCCGGACCAGCCGGGCGGGCCGGAGAACCGCGAGGCTTGGAACGTGCTGCGCGCCTGGGACAAGCCATTCGTCACCTGCTTTTCCGACAAGGACCCGGTGACGGCAGGCGGCGACACCGTCTTCCAGAAACTCATCCCCGGAACAGCGGGACAGCCGCATAAGCTGATCCGGGACGGTGGTCATTTTCTGCAGGAGGACAAGCCGGATGAGTTGGCTCAGCTCATCATCGACGTGGCAGCCGCGCTTTAGTCGATGGCGTAGGACAAGGTCACGGTCTGCGCGATTTCGCGTTGCCCGGGAGCAGTCGGCGGCGGGGCGTAGGCGGATTGGGCACGCGCGCCCGTGACGATAATGTCGCCATATGTTTGTCCGGGCTGCGACCCTTCGGTCAGCGACAGAAGGCGGCCGAGGCGCACACCGGCGGCGATGGCCATGCTTTGCGCCTTGGTCTTCGCTTTAGCGATCGCTTCGGTGCGGGCCTTGTTCTGTGCGGCTTCCTGGTCGCGCACGACGAAGCGCACATTGTTGACGTTGTTCATACCGGCTTCGATCAGCGTATCGATGAGCGGGCCAACACCCTCCAGGTCGGTGGTCGTGACCGTCACCTGGTTGGACGCCTGGTAGCCCGTCAGCCGCGGCTGGCCATTCTCTGACCGGACGTCGTAATTGTATTGCGGCTGCACGGAGAGCGACGAGGTGGCGATGTCGCGTTCCGCCACTCCGGCACCGCGCAGGGCGGCGAAGACAGCCTCCATCTTGGCGCTGTTCTGCGACAGGGCGAGGCGCGCGGTCGGGGCCTGGCTCATCACGCCGCCGGAAAGCATGGCGCGGTCCGGGGTGGCATCGGCAGATGCGGTGGCCGTGACGTGTATGACGCCGGGCGCTTTGCCGATGTCATGGGCGAAAGCAGCGGGCGCGGTCGCGACGAGCGTGGTGGCGAGAAGCATTGAGGCAAGACGGGGCATGGAAGTCCTTTCGCGGATGGTCGATAGAGGAACGCGCGCGGACCGGCTTTGGTTCGCGAAGGAGTGCACAACATGAGCGACGAGACACAAGGCTGGAAGGCCGCGCTGGACGAAAAGGCCGCGCGCGAGGCTTTCGCTGAGGAAATGGGCGGCGCGGCCAAGGTCGAGCGCCAGCATGGGCGCGGCAAGATGGATGCACGACAGCGCATCGCTGCGCTGGTCGACGACGGTTCCTTTCGCGAAATTGGCAAGCTGGCTGGTCGCGGCGAGTATGATGAGGACGGCGAGTTCATCCGCTCCGGCGCGTCCAACTTCATCTATGGCCAAGCGGCTATCGATGGCCGTCCGATAGTGGCCAGTGCCGATGACTTCACCGTGCGCGGCGGCGCGTCGGACGCGGCCATCTACCGGAAATTCGTCCACGCGGAGCAGATGGCGGCAGAGTTCGGCCTTCCGCTGATCCGCATGATCGATGGCACGGGCGGCGGTGGTTCGGTGAAGTCACTGGAGCAGATGGGCTACACCTATGTGCCCGAGGTGCCGGGCTTCCAGCACATCGCGGCCAATCTCAAGCAGGTGCCTGTCGTCGCGCTCGCGCTCGGGCCCTGCGCGGGCCTCGGCGCGGCGCGTGTGGTCGCGTCGCACTACAGCGTAATGGTGCGCGGGTTGAGCCAGGTCTTTACCGCAGGGCCGGCTGTCGTCGCGCCGCTGGGAGAGGCGCTCGACAAGGAGGGGTTGGGCGGCTCCGACATTCATACGCGAAATGGGGTGATCGATGACGAGGCGAGCTCGGAAGAGGACGCCATGGCGCGGGCGCGGGCGTTTCTGTCCTTTCTGCCGAGCCGCGTCGGCGCACCGTTGCGGCGGGTCGAGACGGGCGATGCGCCCAACCGCACGGACGACGCGCTGCTCGACATCGTGCCGAAGGACAGGACCAAGGGTTACTCCATGCGGCGCATCGTGACGTCCGTCATGGACCAAGGCAGCGTGTTCGAGATGGGTCGCCGTTGGGGGCAGGCCGCTATCACGGCTTTCGCCCGGCTCGATGGCTGGCCCGTCGCGGTCATCGCGTCCAACCCGGCTTTCCTTGGCGGGTCGTGGACGGCGGACACGTCGGAGAAAGTGAAACGATTCGTGGAACTGGCCGAGTTGTTCCGGCTGCCTGTCGTGCACCTCGTGGACAATCCCGGCTTCATGATCGGCTTGGAAGCAGAGCGCGCGGCCACCATCCGACGCGGGGTTGAGACGATGAGCGCGATCTACGCGGCAACTGTTCCATGGGCGACGGTTATCATCCGCAAGGCCTACGGCGTCGCGGGCGCGGCGATGAGCGATCATACGCGCTTCCAATACCGTGCTGCCTGGCCGAGCGGCGATTGGGGAAGCCTGCCCATCGATGGCGGCGTCGAAGTGG
>JAHDEU010000326.1 GCA_020628635.1 Hellea sp.
GCTACCCGCGCGCCATGACCTCCTACCTCCTCGTCGCCCTCGGCGGCGGGATTGGCGCGTCGGCCCGGTTCGGGCTGGGGCAGGCCTTTTCCCGCTCCGATGTCCCGCTGGGAACGCTGGCCGCCAATGTGCTCGGCGGGCTGCTCATGGGCCTGCTCACGGGTTGGCTGGCGGGCCGCACGGATAGCGAAGCTGCGAGGCTTTTCATCGGTGTCGGACTGCTGGGCGGCTTCACCACCTTCTCCGCCTTTTCACTGGAAACGGTGTCCATGGTGGAACGCGGGCAGTGGTCCGCGGCTTTCGCCTATGTGCTCGCCTCCGTTGTCTTGTCCCTCTCTGCCTGCTTTGCCGGGCTCGCCGTCATGCGGGGCGTCGCATGAGTGGCGTGCAGCAACTCACCGTGCCGGAGCACGACGCGGGCCAGCGCCTCGACCGCTGGTTCCGCCGCACTTTCCCGCACATCCCGCATGGCCGGGTGGAGAAGCTGCTGCGCACCGGACAGCTGCGCGTGGACGGCAAACGCGCCAAGGGAAACCTGCGCATCGAAGCCGGACAGGTCGTGCGCGTCCCGCCGCTGCCTGATCCGTCCGAGGTCAAGGCTGTGGCGGACTCCCGCGCCGTCGATGCGCTGATGGACATGGCGCTGTTCGAGAACGAGGACCTGCTCGCCATCAACAAGCCAGCTGGCCTCGCCGTGCAGGGCGGCACGAAGACCAGGCACCACATCGACGGCATGCTGCCCGAGGGCTTCCGGCTCGTCCACCGGCTCGACCGCGATACCTCCGGCGTGCTGCTGATCGCCAAGTCCGCGCGGGCCGCGAAATGGGCGGGCAAGGCGTTTGCCAGCCGCCGCGCGGAAAAAATCTACTGGGGCGTGACCAATGGCGTGCCCCGCCCGCTATCCGGCGAGATCAAGGGCTACATGGCCAAGGGCCGCCTGGATAACCGCTTCGGCAATATCCACGAGGGCAAGGAGGTCATGGAGGCCGTGCGCCACGGGGCGGACGGGGCCAAGCACGCGCGCACGCTCTACGAGGTCGTGCAGACGGCGGGCGCCAAGGCCGGGTTTGTCGCCATGATGCCGCTGACGGGCCGCACCCACCAGCTGCGCCTGCACATGCAGATCCTCGGTGCGCCTCTCGCGGGCGATCCGCGCTACATGACCGACCGCCCCCTGCCCGGCGGCGTGGACAAGCGCCTGCATTTGCATGCGCGTTCGCTGACCATCCCGACGCCCGACAGCAGCCTGACATTCACCGCGCCCCTGCCCGAGCACATGGAAAAGGCGTTCGACCTGTTCGGTTTCGAGCCGAAGGCCGAGGTCGATTGGGACGGCATCCGGTCGTAAGCCATGGCCAAGCGCTTCTGGACGGATACAACGACCGACGCGGACGATGACGGCCACTTCGTCCGTCTCGACGGTCGCGAACTCAAGACCCCCGGCAAGCGCCCCATCCGCGTGCCAAGCGCTGCCATCGCGACGCTGATCCGCGACGAATGGGACGCCGTGCCGCTGGCCGTGATTGGTGACATCGACCCGCAGGTCATGCCCATCACCCGCCTCGCCAATGTCGCGAGCGAGGGCGCGGAGGAGAGGCGCGACGACCTGGTGGCCGAAGTCCGCTCCTACTCGGGCACCGACCTGCTCTGCTACCGCGCGCCCGAACCCGAAGCGTTGACGCAGCGGCAGGACGCGCTCTGGGGTCCATGGCTCGACTGGGCGTCGAATCGCGGCATCCGGCTGGACACCACGACGTCCCTGCTCCCCATCGCGCAGCCAGAACCGAGCCTCGACGCTGTCGCTGCTCTGGCCCGCGGCTACGGCACTTTCGCGCTAACCCTTCTGACCCATTTGACCGCCGTATATGGCTCGGCCATTCTCGCGCTCGCCGTGATGGACCGCGCGCTCGATCCGGGCGAGGCCTTCGACATCTCGCGGGTGGACGAGCTGCACCGCGAAGCCGTCTGGGGTGTCGACGAGGATGCGCGTGATGTGCGCGACGCGCTGCGCGCGGAAACGGTAATCCTCGGCGGGCTGGCGAAGCACCTCTGACCGCGCCGGAACGCCGCTTGCAGGGGCGGTGTTGACGTTCTCCACACTGTCCGCACCCCACGCGCTTGCACCTCTGCCGCGCGCTCACTAGGAGGCGGCAATTTGGTTTGTTTCCGAGAGACCCATGCCCAGAAGAACAGACATCCAGTCCATCCTGATCATCGGGGCGGGCCCGATCATCATCGGCCAGGCCTGCGAGTTCGACTACAGCGGCGTGCAGGCCTGCAAGGCTTTGAAGGAGGAGGGCTATCGGGTCATTCTGGTCAACTCCAACCCCGCCACCATCATGACCGACCCGGTGCTGGCCGACGCCACCTATGTCGAGCCGATCACGCCGGAAATCGTCGAGAAGATCATCGCCATCGAAAAGCCCGATGCGCTGCTGCCGACCATGGGCGGGCAGACCGCGCTGAACTGCGCGCTGGCCCTGGAGGACAATGGCGCACTGGCTCGCCACAATGTCGAGATGATCGGCGCCAAGGCCGACAGCATAGACAAGGCGGAGAGCCGCGAGCGCTTCGCCGAAGCCATGACCAGGATCGGGCTGGAAAACCCGCGCGCCAATATCGTGACGGCTCCCCTCGGCCCGGACGGCGAGCCGAACATCGCGGAAGGCGTGGCGGAAGCCGTGCGCCTGCTTCCGGAAACGGGCCTGCCCGCCATCATCCGCCCCGCCTTCACCATGGGCGGCACGGGCGGCGGCGTGGCCTATAACCAGGAGGAGTTCGAGACCATCGTGCGCTCCGGCCTGTCCGCCTCGCCCACCAACGAGGTGCTGATCGACGAGAGCCTGCTGGGCTGGAAGGAATATGAAATGGAGGTCGTTCGCGACAAAGCGGATAACTGCATCATCATCTGCG
>JAHDEU010000327.1 GCA_020628635.1 Hellea sp.
CCCGGCAACCACCCGTCCTGCCATGGGCTCGCCGATCAAGTCGGCGAGATGGTGTGTGGGGAGGGGTCTCGGAGTCCGACCCATATCGTCCCCGGACTGGATCCGGGGTCCATTCGCATCGGCTTCGGGCTATCGATGCACCACCGTCAGCAGACGACCCGCGATGCGAATAGGCCCCGGGTCGAGCTTGGGGACGGCGTGTCGGCGCGAGACCTCGCCTAGCTCAGCACATCCAGCAGCGCGCTCGCGAGGTTCGGGATGTTGCTCGCATTCGCACCGGCTATGTTGATGCGCCCGCTATTGGTGATGTAGATCGCGTGATCATTTCGTAGCGCTTCCGCTTGCGCGGGGCTCACGGGCAGCGTGCTGAACATACCGTTCTGATCCGCCACGGCGCGCGCGATATGGGCGCCGCCCTGGACGTCGAGCGCCTCGGAGAGCAGCACCCTCAAATTCCGCATGCGGCCGCGCATCTCCGTCAGCTCGTCCAGCCAGATGCGCTTGAGCTCACCGCTCCCCAGAATTCGCTCCACCACCTGCGCGCCGTGGTCCGGCGGCATGGAGATCAGCTTGCGCTGGATCGCGCCGAACTGGGTCTGGGCGATCCGGGCGGTGGCCTCGTCGCGGCAGAGCACGGCGATCAAGCCGACGCGCTCCTTGTAAAGGCCGAAATTCTTGGAGCACGACGCGGCGACCAGCGCTTCGGGCGCGCGCTCGAACACCAGGCGCAGGCCGTAGGCATCCTCGCCCAGCCCGCGCCCCAGACCGAAATAGGCGAGATCGACAAAGGGCGTCAGTTTCCGCTCGACCAGGAACGGCACGAGACGGTCCCATTGGTCTTCGGAGAAATCCGCGCCCGTCGGATTGTGGCAGCAGCCATGGAGCAGCACCACGTCGCCCGGCTTTGCATGGCGATCGAGATGCTCCAGCATTGCGTCGAACTCCACGCCCAGCGTGTCGCGGTTGTAATAGGGGTATTTGTCCATGAGCAGCCCGGCCGAGCCGATCAGCGGGATGTGGTTGGCCCAGGTGGGATCCGACACCCACACAGTCGCGTCGGGCGCCGCCGACTTGATCAGTTCCGCGCCCAGCCGCAGCGCGCCGGACCCGCCCGCCGCCTGGCTCGAGGCGATGCGCGGCGCGTCGAACTGATCGCCGAGGATCATGTCGAGCATCAGGCGGCGGAACTCCACCCGCCCGGTCGTGCCGACATAGGATTTGGACATCTCCTCGCCAAGGATGATGTCTTCGGCCGTCTTGACCGCGCGCATGATCGGCACCGCTCCGGAGCCGTCCTTGTACACGCCCACGCCCAGATCGATCTTGTGCGCGCGCGTATCCAGCTTGGCCTGCTGCATCATGGCGATGATCGCGTCGGGCGGAAGAGCGGTGAGATTGTCGAACATGGCCGCGCCCATAGCCGGGGCAGGCGCGGCTGTGAACGCTCAAACGACGCGAAAGCCTTGCGAAACGCGCACCCGCCCTGCAAACGGGCGCGAAGACACGCGCGAGTTTAGCGCGGACAAAGGGGAACATCCGTGGAATCAGCTATTCAATTCGTGAACGGCATTGTGTGGGGTTGGCCGATGCTGATCCTGCTGCTCGGTGCGGGAGCGTTCCTGACGCTCGGCCTGCGCGGCGTGTCGATCTTCAAGATTCCCTACGCCTTCAAACAACTTTTCCGAAAGCGCGGGGCCAATACGGATGCGGGCGACGTGTCGCCCTTCGCTGCGCTGATGACGGCGCTGTCCTCCACCATCGGCACGGGCAACATTGCGGGCGTAGCGGCCGCCATCGCCATCGGCGGCCCGGGCGCGGTTTTCTGGATGTGGGTCACGGCATTCGTCGGCACGGCGACCAAATTTTCCGAAGGCGTGCTGGCCGTGCGCTACCGGGAAATCGATGCCAACGGCAACCGCGTCGGCGGGCCGATGTACTACATCAAGAACGGGCTGGGCTCGAAGTGGATGTGGCTGGCAGGGCTGTTCGCCTTTTTCGGCATGTTCGCGAGCTGGGGCACCGGCAATTCGATCCAGGCCAATAGCGTTGCGGACGTGCTCAACGCCGAATACAGCCTCTCGCCCTGGATCACGGCAGTCGTGCTCGCGGGCGCGGCGGCGGCCGTCATCCTCGGCGGCATCAAGCGCATTGGCGCGGTCGCGTCCAAGGTCGTGCCCTTCATGGCGGGCATGTATATCCTGCTGGGTCTGGTCATCATCCTGATGAATTTCGGCAGCGTCGGCGCGGCGTTCGGCCTGATCTTCAAGAGCGCTTTCGGTTTGCAGGAAGCGGGCACGGGCATTTCCATCGGCCTGCTGATGCTGGCCATGCGCATGGGTGTCGCGCGCGGCATCTTCTCCAACGAGGCCGGGCAAGGATCCGCCCCCATCGCCCACGCGGCGGCGCAGAACAATGATCCGGTCAACCAGGGCACGATCGCCATGCTGGGCACGGTCATCGACACGCTGTTCGTCTGCACCATCACCGCGCTGATCATCCTGACCTCGGGCGTGGTCGCGCCGGAATGCCTGGCCGGGCCGGAAACGCTGGCACAGCTCGCCACTGGCACCCAGCCCGCGGGCTGCGACACGGGTGCGCCGCTGACGAGTTCAGCCTTTGCCGCGAATTTCGGCGAGCTCGGCCGCCATGTCGTGCCGATCGCGCTGACCATATTCGCCTTCACGACCATTCTCGGCTGGTCCTATTACGGGGAGCGCTGCGCGGCCTTCATGTTCAGCGAGCGGGCCATCCTGCCCTACCGCATCATCTACATCTTCGTGGTGTTCGCATCAGCCGCCGCCATCGCGCTGGAAGACCAGGTCGGCAACATCGTCAACCTGTTCTGGCTCATGGCCGACACGCTCACGGGACTGATGGCAGCT
>JAHDEU010000328.1 GCA_020628635.1 Hellea sp.
TGGACACCTCTTCCGGAGCGAAAGCACATCGTAAACGTCGCGCCACTATCCGTGGATCGAAACAGGCCAATATTGTGCGATCCGCAAACGCCTGCAGTAGTCATCGAGGTCGCGCAGTCGATCGCCGTCAGTTCGGCAAGTTCGACGGCGGCTCTGTCAGCCCTCGCCAGCAACGCTGTCGCCTCCAAGTCGCGGACGTTTGCTTCTGGCACGAACACCATGTTCAGCAGCAGCTGGAAAACGAAGCCTCACCCCTCCGTCCCCGCCGCAATGTCCTCGCCCAGCGCGTCGGCGATCGTGAAGACGTCTTTGTCCCCGCGGCCGCACATGTTCATGATGATGAGGCCGTCTTCGCCCAGCTCCTGCGAGAGCTCGACGGTGCGGGGGATGGCGTGGCTGGGCTCCAGCGCGGGCAGGATGCCCTCCAGCTTGGCGCAGCGTTGGAACCACTCCAGCGCCTCGTCGTCCGTCGCGCTGACATATTCGGCGCGGCCGATGTCGTGCAGATAGGCGTGTTCGGGGCCGATGCCGGGATAGTCGAGCCCGGCGGAGATGCTGTGCGCGTCGGCGATCTGGCCTTCCTCGTCCTGCAGCAGATAGGTCCGGTTGCCGTGCAATATGCCAGGCTTGCCGCCGGTCAGCGAGGCCGCGTGCAGTCCTGACTTCACGCCCTTGCCCGCCGCTTCGACGCCGATCAGGCGCACGGTCTCATCCGGCACGAAGGCATGAAACAGGCCCATCGCGTTGGATCCGCCGCCGATGCAGGCCACAACCGCGTCGGGCAGGCGACCCTCTCGCTCCATGATCTGCGCCTTCGCCTCGTGCCCGATGACGGCTTGGAAATCGCGCACCATGGCCGGATAGGGGTGCGGGCCCGCGACCGTGCCGATGCAGTAGAACGTGTCCGCGACATTGGTGACCCAGTCGCGCAGCGCCTCGTTCATCGCGTCCTTCAGCGTCGCCGTGCCGCTATGGACCGCGCGCACTTCGGCGCCGAGCAGGCGCATGCGGAAGACATTGGGCTTTTGCCGCACGATGTCGACCGCGCCCATATAGACGATGCATTCCATGCCGAGCCGCGCGGCGACCGTGGCCGTCGCGACACCGTGCTGCCCCGCGCCCGTCTCCGCGATGATGCGGCGCTTGCCCATGCGCTTGGCGAGCAGCAGCTGGCCCATGCAATTGTTGATCTTGTGAGCGCCCGTGTGATTGAGCTCGTCGCGCTTGAAGTAGATCTTCGCGCCGCCAGCATGTTCCGTCAGCCGTTCGGCGAAATAGAGCGGGGAGGGGCGGCCGACATAGTGCTCCATGAAGTCGGCCAGCTCGGCTTGGAACGCTGGATCGACCTTAGCCTCCGCATAGGCCTGCTCGAGCGACAGGATCGGCGGCATCAGCGTTTCGGCCACGAACCGCCCTCCGAACTCGCCGAAGCGTCCACGCTCGTCGGGATAGATTTGGTTGTCGATCTTACCCACGCACCTGCTCCACAAACTCTTGCATCAATGCCGCATCCTTCATGCCCGGCGAGACCTCCACACCCGACGATGTGTCGAGCAAGGCGGGGCGCACGCGCGACAATGCTTCGCCCACATTGCCGGGCGTGAGGCCGCCCGCAAGGCCCCAGCGCCGCGGCAGGGGCGCGCCGCGCAGCATCTCCCAATCGAAGCTCAAACCGTGCCCGCCGCGCTGCACGTCACCCGCCGGAGCCTTCGCATCCAGAAGCAACCAATCCGCCGCGCCGCTATACTCCGTCGCCAGCTTGATGTCGTCGCGCGTCGCGACCGGAACGGCCTTGATCACCACCAGCCCCGTGCGCACGCCGACTTCGGCCACGCGCGGCATTGGTTCGTCGCCATGCAGCTGGATGTGGGTGAAGCCAGCGGCCACTACGGCATCCAGCAGCGCGTCGTCCGGGTCCACCGTCACCGCGACCGTCACGCCGTCCACGCCGTCGATCAGCGCTGCCGCGTTCGCCACGCTCACCCGGCGCGAGCTCGGCGCCTCGACGATGAAGCCGAGCCAATCCGCACCGGCGGAGCGCGCAGCCGCCACGTCACCTGCGCGGGTCAGGCCGCATATCTTGATGAGGGGTGCCATGTCGCGCGGCGCTTAGCGGATGGGGAGGGGGGCGACTAGGGAGTCTTGCGCGCAGATAGCTTAAAGTGGGCACGCGGAAACGCTCGCCGGAGATCGAAGTTCACGGCCGGGCTGCGTCGTTGCCTTGAAAGGCACGGGGCGCGGGCCTGTGCACCCGCGACGGATACACAGAAGGAAACACCATTTTACGCGAGGGCCAAGGCCCGCGCCGTGACCGACCTGCGCGAAGCGCCGCCACTATTCCGCCAAACCGGAGCCGCCCATGCAGACGGTCTCTCCGAAACGCGCGTCGCCGGAGACGGATGGGGCTTTTGCGCCCACCCACCCACAGCATCGTCCGGATCCAAGGCGCGCGCCCTTTGGAGCGGCCCAGCCGGACGGAATGGTGACGACCCCTGTGCCCCGATGAGCGCGTGCATCACCGCACACCCATCCTGGCACGAAAGAAGCGACCGCCCCGCGCGCCCGCCCGTATTTGCGAGGCGAACACACAGCGCCCGGGGCTGCGACCCCCGGTCCGACCGCTCCCAACCGGAAGCCGACCCGCCGCCCAGACCGGAAGAGCGATGCCTCTCCCCGTGCCCTGAACGGCGATGGTGCGGTGATAGCGTAAGGTGGAGGGGGCGGGGATTAGTCTGTTGCGAGGAGTGCGATGCCAGTGGGTTAGGGGCGATCCGACCGAGGATATATCTCGCTCACCGCGTCGAACGACCCACCGCTATGCCTTAGCCGCCTTGCTGTCCTCGGCGATAATGTCCTGCAGGTAGTCCG
>JAHDEU010000329.1 GCA_020628635.1 Hellea sp.
GCGGGCTACGAGCTGTTCATCGGCGCGCTGGAAGTGGGCCTGCTCGACCTGCAGGGCATCATCGACGAGTTCACGGGCAGCGACGAGTTCCAGGCGACCTACGGCGATCTGTCCAACCGGGAGTTCGTCGAGCTGCTCTACACCAACGTGCTGCCGGGCAACGAGGACCAGGCGGGGCGCGACGCGTTCACGGCGGCGCTGGACACCGGCGCGCTCACCCGGGCGCAGGTGGTGCTGGACTTCACGGAGAGCTTCTCCTTCCGGGACGCGACCGCCAGTGATGCGCTCGCCTTTCGCAACAGCGTGTTCACGGACAATGCGGACCAACTCGACGGAGGTTCTGGCGACGACGTGCTGTTCGGCGGGCGGGGCGCGGATGTGTTCGTCTACGACACGACGGATGGCGGGGCGGACACGGTGCTGGACTTCACACCGGGCGTGGACAGGATCGAGCTGGGCACCAACCCGGACTTCGACACGCTGGCGGAAGTGACGGCCGCCGGAACCCAGGACGGCAACGACGCGGTGTTCGACTTCGGGGACGGCAACACGCTGCGGCTGAGCAACACCTCGCTCGCAGGCCTCACGGAAGGCGACTTCGGGCTGGAGAGCGCAGCGGCGGCCAGCGCGCCCAAGGCAGAGCCAGCACCCGTGTCCGAGCTGCCCGCACCCGAGCTGGACATGGTGGACGCGACAGCTATGCTGGACGGACTGTTCTGGACGCTGGTGGACGAGGCACTGTTGTAACCGGAGTGGTTGCGGGTGGGCGGTCAGCCGCCTAACAATTGCCCATGCCGATCCTCCGCCGACCCCGCACTGTGCTTCGCCTTTCGGGCGAGGGGGTGCGGGACTGGCTGGACGGGTTGATCACCAATTCGCTGTCCGGTCCCGTGACCTTTGCCGCGCTGCTGACGCCCCAAGGCAAGATCATTGCTGATTTCTTCGTGACAGAAGACGGCGATGCCCTGCTGCTCGACACGACAAAGGCCATGGGCGCGGGGCTGGCCAAGCGGCTGTCCATGTACCGGCTAAGCGCGCCGATCGAGATCGAGGACGTGTCCGACACCCACCCGGTCCACGTCGTCTGGGACGCTGACGACGATGCGCCGGGACATGCCGACCCGCGCCATCCCTCGCTCGGCCACCGGGTCGTGGGCGCAGCATTGAATGCGGGCACGGGCGACTATGACGCGCACCGCCTTTCGCTCGGCGTGCCGGACAGCGAATGGGATTTCGGGCCGGTCTCGACCTTTCCCATGGATGCCTGCATGGATCAGCTGGGCGGCGTGAACTACGCCAAGGGCTGTTTCGTCGGCCAGGAGGTCGTGTCGCGCATGAAGCGGATGAGCAGCGTGAGAAAGCGCATGAGGGGGCTGGTGCTGGACGGCCCGGCGGAAAGCGGCGACAGCATCAAGGCGGGAGAGCGCACGGTCGGCAAGGTGCTGCATGTGCATGGCAATCTGGCCATGGCGCTGGTGCGGATCGACCGGCTGCGCGAGGCGTCAGAGAGCCCTACCTTGCGGGGCGAGCGGGTGCAGATCATGGACAGCGTGCTGGGAACCGATGACTAGAGCGCTTTTGACAATGACGGCATTCCTGCTCGGCGCTTGCGCGACCCCGCAAGGCTATGTGTCGCCGGACGACAAGGCCGAGGCGCGGCTGCGCGAACTGACCAATGCCGAAGCGCGGCTGAAGAAGATCCGCACGCAGATCGATCTCGACGAGGAGGCGGGCGAGGCGGAGCTGCGCGAATACTGGGCCGCGCGCGAGCACCTGTCCCGGCTGCGCTCCGAATACGGCCCGACCGAGACCGGCTATGACGATCTCGGATGGCACCCGCTGGAGTCCATCCCGCGCGGCGGGGTCAGCGGCGGCGCGACCGTGCCGACGGGGATCAACGGCTCGCCGGTGGAGTAGGGAGGGCGAAAGGCCCGCCTCAGGACGTTGTCGGCGTTTCGGTCCGCACTGCCTTGGTCTGGACCCGCACCAGGAATTCGTCACCGGCAAATTCGAAGTGGCGTGTGGCGCCGTGCTGACCCGTCACGGCGATGAGCTCGAAGTTCGATGTCGCCGCGCACGCGCCGTTAACCAGGTCGCAAATCTCGAACGCCACGGGCGTGGTGTCATTTCTGGTCTTGCCGGGCGTGGCGGACACGCGGATCACCCTTCCGCCCCTATTGGCCAGCTCGAACTGGTTGGCGGAACCCGACAACGCCGTCTCGTGCGAGGCCGCGCCGGTATGCGAATAGAGCGACACGACCGGCGCGCGCTCGGACAGCATCGTGCCCGCCGCGCCCGGGCGAGCCAGTCCGACCGCCAGCGCCGCCGCCGCCAGAACGCCCGCCGCGATGGCCGCGTAGCCTGGCCAGCGCGGGACGTGGGGAACGGTTCCGATCTCCTCGGCAACGGCATCGCGGATCAGCTCCGACACGGACAGGCCGCGCGTCTCGGCAATGCCGGACAGGCGCTGCTTCTCCTCATGGCTGACGCGGACTTCGATTTTCTCTGACTTCTTCATTCGGGTTTCCTCCTAGTGGAAACCCTGTCGGATATCGTGGGGCGCAAGGCAAAGACCGACGTGTCAGGCAGCGTGTCTTTCGTGTCAGGACGGGCGTGTCAGGACGGGCGGGTTCGCGCCTCACCCGCGACCATCAGCAGCGCACCCGCAATGGCGAGGTTCTTGAAGAACAGCGATAGCTCCAACTGGGCAAGCTCTTCCGGTTGCGCCCAGAAGTCATGGTAGAACCAGTTCGTCAGCACGGTGAAGCCCGCCAGCGCAAGGGCCGTCCACGGCAGCAACCGCACCGGGCGGCCCATTGCCACGACCAGTCCACCCGCGATCTCCAACGCGATGACCAGTG
>JAHDEU010000330.1 GCA_020628635.1 Hellea sp.
GATGAACCTCTTGTCCGGCGAGGCCGCGCGGAAGAACATGCGGTTGAGCAGGCGGGCATAGCGTTCGCGGCGCAGGTGCATCCGGCGGAAATCCCCGACTGCCGCTGGCGCCGCCGCCACGCCGCCACGTTTCACCGCCTGCGCCACGACATCGGCCAGCTCCACCGCATGCGGCACGGTGAACCCCGTTGCCGCCACGGCAAACCCGCCGCGCAGACCGATCTGAGCGGACGGCTCGTCGCGGTCCGTCGCCATCATCATGGGCAGCACACCCTTCTCCGATCGCAGGATGCGGTGGTCGACCCATCCCTTGTCCCGCACATAGTCGTCGATCCGCGCTCCGATCTCGTTCTCGGAAAGGTGAGGGCTGTCGGAGAAATAGGTGTCTTCGACCAGCATCTCCGTATCCGAGTACGGCAGCAGGTAGAAGAAGCGGTAGCCATCCACCTGCTCGACTGTGGCGTCCATGATAACCGGGTGCTCCACCCCGTGCGGCTCCGCCGTCTTGATCACCCGCCCGACGAACTTCTGCCAGCCCGGCAGCTCGTCCTCTCGTAGTTCGTAGCCGCGCGCGTCCAGCACGGCGCGGTCTGGGAAGTCATCCGGCGCGGCCGCTCGGTTCAGCTCCACCACCAGCCGTCCGCTTTCGATCAAGGGTGCCACGCCCGCGCGCAGCCCCTCGCTCCCGCCCGTGCAATAGCCGATCTCCAGCGTGCGCTCGCGCTTCGGAAAACGCACATCATAGCGGTCCCAGCGATGCGCGATGAAAGGCGACAGCCAGTCCAGCAGTTCCGGCGTCACGTCGCTGTCGTTGAACGACCAGGTGTGGTCGCCCGCAATGCGGTTCGACTTCTCGATCACCCGCACGCTCACGCCCGGATTTTCATCGAGAACCCGCCACGCCGTCAGCAGCCCGGACAGGCCCGCACCGAGAATGACGAGTTCGGTGTCCGCCTTTACCGTATCAGGGGATTGCGCTTGCGCTGGCATGGTGTCCGGCTCTAGCCGCAAAGCCACACGACTTCCACAGGTGCTGCCATGAAACGTTTCGTCCTCACCGCCATTGCCGCAATGCTCGCCTCCCCCGCTTTTGCGGGCGACGTGACCGTCATCCATGCGGGCAAGCTGATCGACACGGAAGCGGGCCGCACGCTCGAAAACCGCTTCATCGTGATCGAGGACGGGCTCGTGCGCGAGGTGCTGGGCGCGCGCGGCGTGGCGAAGCTCGACGAGCCGGACGAGTTTATCGACCTGTCGGACATGACCGTGCTGCCCGGCCTGTCCGACGCCCATGTCCACCTGATCGGCAAGGCGGCGAGCTATGGCTATAACAGCCTCGCCGAGAGCACGCCGCGTGCCGCCATCACCGGCGTGGCCAATGCGCGCAAGACGCTGGAGGCGGGCTTCACGACTGTCCGCAATGTCGGCGCGCCTGGCTTTGCGGATGTGGATCTGCGCGACGCCATCAATGAGGGCGAAGTCCCGGGTCCAAGGGTCATTCCGGCGGGGCGCTCCATCGGCATTACGGGCGGGCACTGCGACAGCAACCTGCTTCCCTATGAATATGCCGACATGGCGGGCGGTGTGGCGGACGGACCCTGGGCGGTGCGGGCCAAGGTGCGCGAGAACAAGAAATACGGCGCGGAAGCGATCAAGTTCTGCGGCACGGGCGGCGTGCTGTCGAAAGGCACGACCATCGGCGCGCAGCAATTCACGCTCGAAGAAATGAAAGCCATCGTGGACGAAGCGCACCAGCTCGGCATGAAGGTCGCCGTCCACGCCCACGGCACGAAAGGCATCAAGACCGCCATCGAGGCCGGGGTCGATTCGGTCGAGCACGCCTCTCTGATCGACGCCGAGGGCATCCGCATGGCCAAGCGCAACGGCACGGCGCTGTCCATGGACATCTATGTGTCCGACTTCATCCTGTCCGAGGGCGAGGAAGCGGGCATCCTCGAAGAAAGCCTGGAGAAGGAGCGCCAGGTCGGACGGCTGCAGCGCGAGAACTTCCAGAAGGCCGCCCGCGCCGGCGCGACCATCGCATTCGGCAGCGACGCCGGGGTCTATCCTCACGGCCAGAACGGCCGGCAATTCGCCTATATGGTGGAGTGGGGCCTGTCGCCCATGCAGGCGATCCAGGCCGCGACCGTCACCAACGCCAAGCTGTTCGACCGCGAGGGCCAGATCGGTGTCATCAAGCCGGGCGCCCATGCGGATATCATCGCGGTGGACGGTGACCCGACCGACGACATCAGCGCGCTGGAAGACGTTGGTTTCGTGATGAAGGGCGGCGAAGTGTTCAAGCGACCTGGTTCCTGATTCGCACGGTACCTCCCCCACAACACCGTGGGTTCACCCGGCCCTTCACATACCCGGACCGCATTTCGCCGCTCGCGTGTAGTGCATTCGGATGCACCCCGTATAGGCCTGTTCTAGCTGGATTTTTATGCGAATTCGCTGGATTTTTAACAGTTAAACACTCCCGCTTGTCGGACAGCGCTGTCATAAGAACCAAGCTTGTTAACGCAGGCTAGGCGGACGGTGCGGTTGCCCCACATCAGCCAACCCGTCCGCTGACTGCGTTCTCTAACCCGAAATCTCGTCCTGATAGTCGATCTTCGGCTGATACTTCTCGTCATGCTTGGCGAGCACTTCGGTGGCGACGAACTCCGCCTCCCCGATCATGCGCCCCGACACGACCACGCCCTGGCCTTCGCGGAAGAGATTGGGCAGCTGGCCGGTATAGCTGACCGCGATGCGCTTATCGACGTCGCGCTCGAAGTCGGACACGTCGAAGGTCGTGGTGAGGCCGCTGGTCGCGACCGAGCCGTCCACGACCAGCCCGCCGATCTTGAA
>JAHDEU010000331.1 GCA_020628635.1 Hellea sp.
CATCAGCGGCAAGCAACCCGGCCCTGCCGGCGCACAGAAGAACCGCAACGCCGAGCCTGCGCTCTGGGCCGAGGTGGCCGACGGCGTCGGTGCGCCCTGCCCCGCGCCCTATATCAGCGTGGAAGGCGCGCAGAGCGAAGCCGACGCCCGCGAAGCCGCGATCGATCAGCGCGTGGACCAGTTGATGCGCGGCCGTGACATGAAGCGCGCGGAGGCGCGCGCCGAGGCCATCCGCATCATCGCGCGGTCGGCGGAGTTGAAGGCGTTGCGCGATACGGTGCTGCTGCCGCGCGAGGATATCGTCTCGATGGTGATGGGACCGTTCGATACGGACTTCACCTATGACCCATTCGGCCCGCCACCACTGACGGTCTTCGGCACGGATGAGGCTGCCATACGCGCCCTCATTCCGGATGAGCTGCAAGCGAGCGTCTCCTTTCAGCCCGTGCCCCAATCGCGCGCCGAAGTCGATGCCGACGCCGCCGCCATGGCGGAAAGGCTGGGCCCGAGCGCGAAAGTCGTCGGCGAATATATGGACGGCACGCTGACGCTGCAGTCCATCGACCTGCGCGAACTGTCCGACTTCCTCTTCAGGGGAGGCACGTTGCCCGAGGACATGCGTGTCTATCTGGAAGAGGTGCCGAGCCGCGCGGGCCGCCCCTATGGCTCCGCCAACGACTTTCACTCCAGGCGCGCGGCGTTGCGCAAGGACCCGAGCTATCAAAATATGAAGCGGGCCGTGGCGGACGTCCTGTCGTTCCAGAACGGCTATATGGCGGATGGCCGCCGGCTGGACGATACGGTGCGGAGGCTGTTCGACTTCGGTTTCACGGACGCCGCCGAGATCGAGCGTTTGGAGAGCCTCGGCTACGGTCCTGTCACTGCGATCACGGACCACGACTCGCCCAACCGGCCGCTCCTGCTCGCCGCCTTGGCGGATACTGTCGTGGTCGCCGATGTCGCGGATATCGAGATCGGGCGGGAGGCCGAGGACGGCTTTCGCTCGACCGTACGCTTCACCGTGCGCGACGCGCTGAAAGGTGATGCGGAGGCCGGTCAGACGATCGACGTCCGGATGCAGGGCGGCGAAAATGACGACGGTCATGTCGTCCGTGGCCCCGGCGAGCCGAACCTGCTGCCGATGCTGGAAAACACGATCGCCGGCGATGGCGGACCCGTGCTGCTGATGCTGCAACGCGGCAATGATGGCGGCCTTCACCTGATGAGCGATTACGGGCAGGCTGGCTACTTCCTGAACCAGGGCACGCCGGACGATCCGCGCTTCCGCTACCTGTCATGGGAGACGGACGCGACCGTGGCCGAAATCCGCGAGCGCATGCGCGCTGTCTTGCCCGACGCCAAGTAGCGGCGCGGCTTGACAGGCCGCGCCGCCTCTCGGATGGCCGCGCCATGAAGATCGCGACGTGGAACATCAATTCGGTCAAGGCGCGCATGCACGCGCTGACCCAATGGCTGGAAACGGCCAAGCCCGACGTGCTCTGCCTGCAGGAGATCAAGACGCAGGACGAGGGCTTCCCGCGCATGGAGGTCGAAGCGCTGGGCTATCACTGCCTGGTGCACGGCCAGAAGAGCTATAACGGCGTTGCGATCCTCTCCAAGGCCGAGCCGCTGGAGACGCAGGTCGGCCTGGCCGGCGACGATGCGGATGAGCAGGCGCGCTATGCCGAAGTCGTGCTGCCGACCAAGCGCCTCGGCGGTCAGGGCCGCATCCGCGTCGCCACGATCTACCTGCCCAATGGCAATCCGGTGGAAGGCGGCGACAGCGAGAAGTACCGCTACAAGCTGGCCTGGATGGACCGGTTGCGCGAACGCGCGCTCAGCCTGTTGCCAGACGAACACCCGCTCGTGCTGGCCGGCGACTACAACGTGATTCCGCGGCCCGTGGATTGCCATGATCCCAAGGCGTGGTGGGGCGATGCACTGTTCCGCACGGAGACGCTGGAGCGCTTCCGCGCGCTGAAGCATATCGGCCTGTCGGATGCGTTCGAGGTGCTGGACGGACGGCCGGAGCAATACAGCTTCTGGGACTACCAGCGCGGCGCGTGGCAGAACAATAACGGCATCCGCATCGACCACCTGCTCTGCAACGCTGCCGCCATGGACGCCATCGAGAGCGTCGAGATCGACCGTTTTGTGCGCGACGGCGTCAAGCCCAGCGACCATGTTCCGGTCGTCGGGCAGTTCGCGCTTTAGCGAAAGAGGCGCTGATCGGCAGGCATTGGGCGCGTCGGCGCATCGCTGAAGACTTCGACCGGCAATGCGTCGTCTGCCAGCTGGTGCCAGACGAAGGTTCCCCACACGGCGCGGGCGTAGAACCACAGGAAGACCGCCCCCATGACCAGCCCGCTGGTCTGTCCGGCGGAGATCTGCAGATACTTCGAATAGGCGAAATAGAGCAGCATGAGCACGGCGGCGACGCGGCTTTTGCGGTAGATGAAAAAGGCCAGCACGCCGATCAGCGCGACATCGATCAGCGCCAGCATGTCGATGGCCGAGCCCATCTCCGCGCTCATGTCGAACACGCCGGACAGGGCCAGCACGACGATCAGCAAGGTGAAGCCCATGCTGACCAATGCCGCGATCCAGCCATTCTTGATTGCCTTTTCGGCCGCTCTCAATCGTTCCATGACACCCTCCCCAAGGTTTAACGATGGGTTGCAAACGATCCATCCTCGCTTCTGGCGATTATAGCGGGGCACATGCTACTGAATTCCTTACATTTGCGAAGTTTGCGGCGAGATGCATCCACGCCCCTCTTCCCCTCCCTCACTTTACCCCTGCATCTCCGGTCAGCGGGAGGCGGGCAGAGCTCAGTCTGCTTTCGAGCCGG
>JAHDEU010000332.1 GCA_020628635.1 Hellea sp.
AAATGTCCTTGCGACGCCAGCAAGGCCGGGGCCAACGGTCCCGAATCCGATCTCACGTCGAGCGAAGAACCAACGAGACACGCCCTCCAAAACCTACCAACTCGTAAGCATCATGGCTGGCCGCGCCCCCTCGCCAAATCCCCCAGCCCGCCCTATAGCGGTTCCGCGAACCATGGCTGACACCCTCTCCACATCCCTACCCGTGCGCGACCACGCCGCTTCGGACGCGCTCGGCCTGTGGGAGCCCAAGCGCACGCTGACGCTCTCCGCCGCCCGCGCGCACACGATCCGCATACAGTGGCTGCGCCGCGCGCTGATCGCGGCGGCCGCCCTGCTCGTCGCTGCGCTGGTCTACTATTTCGTGGCCCAAGGCCCGTCCCGCGAATGGGGCGACGAGACCGACACCTCCGTGCGCATGATCGGCCCGCGCTATTCCGGGCGCACGTCCGACGGCCTGCCCTATCAGCTGACGTCCGATTCCGCCCGCCGCCAGCTCGATTCGCGCAACGAGGTGTCGCTGATCCAGCCCGTTCTGGAATTCTACCGCAGTCGCGGCGCGGAAAGCAGCTTCGTCACCGCCGCCTTCGGCCGCTATGACGACGTGGAGAAAGTGCTCGACCTGCGCCTCGACCCGGAGGACACGGCGAACTCGGACCCCGTCGTGCTGGAAACGGATGACGGCGTGCGCTGCGAGACGACCCATGCGCGCATCCGCACGCGCGACAAGCGCATTGTCGGCGACGAGCCGATCGCTTGCGTCGGAGAGTTCGGCACGGTCGCGGGCCAGAGCTATGAGGTCAACGACAACTACACCGTCTTCGTCTTCAAGGACGGCATGACCGGCCGCATCGTGGAGAGCGGCTCGTCTTCGCCGGATGAGGACGCGCCGACCGGCGTCCCCGGCTTCGGCGGTGACGGTCCCATCGACGTGGTCGCCCGGCAGGCCAGCTATTTCCAAGGCCGGACCGACCTCGCCGGGGACGTGGTGGTCCGGCAGGACGGCGCGACCGTCTATTCCGACGACATGATCATCCTGCGCGATTCGACCTCCAACGCGCAGTCCGGCACGCTCAGCCTCGGCGCGGTCAACCGCATTACGGGCACGGGCAATTTCCGCTATGTGTCGGCGGACAATGACGTGCGCGGCGACAAGGGCGTCTATGAGCGCGACCAGAACCGCGTCACGGTCACCGGCAATGTGTCGGTCGTCCAGCCGGGCGGCAACACGGTCTCGACCGACCGGCTGGTCTATGACACAAGGACCGAAACCCTGCGGTTCTCCGGCCAGTGCCAGGGCCGCGATTGCGGCTCGGGTGGGCGCTCGACCATCGTCATCAAGGGCAGGAACTGATATGACGCTCACACGCATTACAATGCTGGCCCCCTCTCTTCTGGGAATGGCCGCGCTCGCACTGGCCGGCCCGGCGGCCGCGCAGCTCTCGCTCGGCGGCAGCGGGGACACCACGCTCAATGCCGACGACGTGGTCAGCGACAACAACGTCATCACCCTGACCGGCCAGGTCGATGTGCGGCAGGGCGACGTGCGCATTCTTGCCGACAAGATGGTGATCTACCCCAAGCCCGGCGGGCGCAGCACGTCCGGCCCGAACCTCGGCGCGGCGGGCGGCGACATCGACCGCATCGTGGCCACGGGCGAGTTCTACTACATCACGCCCGAACAGAATGTGCGCGGCGACAAGGGTGTCTACACCGCATCCACCGACAGCTTCGAGATCACGGGCAATGTCGTGCTGGTGCAGGACGACAGCGTCGTGCGCGGCAACACGCTGATCTACGACCTCAAGACCGAGCGCGCGCGCGTCATCGCCGATTGCAAGGGCCGCAAATGCGGCCGCGACCGCCGCGTCGCCATCCTGATCAAGAACGCCGACACCAGCCTCGCGCCCTCCAGCACAACATCTGGAACCTAAGACACGTGGCCGACACCATCGACGCCCCGCAAGGCCAGATCATCACCCCGCCCGCCCCACCACCTCCCACGGGCCTCGCCGCCAACAATATCGGCAAGGCGTATCGCGGCCGCGTCGTGGTCAAGGACATCACGCTCACGGTGCAGCGCGGCGAAGTCGTCGCGCTGATGGGCCCGAACGGCGCGGGCAAGACCACCAGCTTCTACATGATCATGGGCCTGATCGAGGCCGACCGCGGCTCGATCACGCTGGACGGCCAGGACATCACCCGCCTGCCCATGTACCAGCGCGCCCGCCTCGGCGTGGGCTACCTCCCGCAGGAACAGAGCATCTTCCGCGGACTGAGCGTCGAGGAGAACATCAAGGCCGTCGTGCAGCTCACCGAGACGGACAAGAGCAAATGGGACGACAATGTCGACGCCCTGCTGGACGAACTCAACATCGGCCACATCCGCAAGAGCCCCGCATTGGCGCTGTCCGGCGGTGAGCGCCGCCGCGTCGAGATCGCCCGCGCGCTCGCCTCGCGCCCGTCCTTCATCCTGCTGGACGAGCCCTTCACCGGCATCGACCCCATCGCCATCGCCGACATCTCGGAACTCGTGCTCTACCTCAAGAAGCGCGGCATCGGCATCCTCATCACCGATCACAGGGTCCGCGAAACGCTCGACATCGTGGACCGCGCGTCCATCCTGTTCCAGGGCGAGGCGCTGTTCGAGGGCACGCCGGACGAGATCCGGGCCAACAAGGATGTGCGGCGGGTCTATCTGGGCGAGAAATACGCTTGAGTCTATTTTTGGTCCGGGGGACCAAAAATAGACTCAAGCCGCGAGCGACAGCAAGCGGACGGCTGCACCGCAGCCGATGAAGGGCGCGCGTGGCGCGGCCTATCGTAGGCATTCCGCCCGCTTTGGCGC
>JAHDEU010000333.1 GCA_020628635.1 Hellea sp.
TCGCGCTGGCCGCGGCCGATCGGGATCAGCGCGTCGATGGCCTTGATGCCGGTCTGGACGGGCTCGTGAACCGATTTGCGCGGGATGATGCCGGGGGCTTTGACATCCACGCGGCGGCGCTCCGTCGCCACGATCGGACCCTTGCCGTCGATGGGATTGCCGAGCGGATCGACGACGCGGCCCAGCAGGCCCTTGCCGACGGGAACGTCCACGATCTCGCCCAGACGGCGAACCTGGTCACCTTCCTTGATGGTGCGGTCATCGCCGAAGATCACGACACCGACATTGTCGGTCTCGAGGTTCAGCGCCATGCCCTTGATGCCGCCGGGGAACTCGACCATTTCGCCGGCCGACACGCTGTCGAGGCCGTAAACGCGGGCGATGCCGTCACCGACCGAGAGCACCTGGCCGACGTCGGAGACCTTGGCCTCCTTGCCGAAGTCCTTGATCTGCTGCTTCAGGATTGTGGAGATTTCAGCGGCGCGGATGTCCATGTCTCGTCCTTGTCTTTGGACTGCAAGGCAGCCCGGTCGTGTATCGTGTTAAGCGGATTTCAGCGCGAGGCGCAGATCGTCCAGTTTGGTTTTCAGCGAGGCGTCGAAAACGCGCGATCCCAGCTTGACGACAAAGCCGCCCAGCAGGTCCGGATCGACTTCGGTTTCCATGGTCACTGTCTGGCCGGTCACGGCCTTGAGGGTGTTCTTGATCTGCGTCTTCTCGGCCGCCGTCAGCGCCTTGGCAGACGTCACCTTGGCGATCTGGCTGCCGCGGCGCAGGGCCAGCTTGGCCTGAAACGACTTGATGATGTCGGGGAGATCAGCCGCACGGCGATTCGCGGCGACCGTGCCGACGAATTGCTGCACCAGCGTGGACGCCCCGACCTTCTTGGCGATCGCCGTCATGGCCGCGACCTTGTCCTCGGTCGCGTGGACGGGGCTGGCCGCCATGCGCTTGAGCTCGGGGCTGACATCGAAGGCTTGGGCGACGGCTTTGAGGTCTTTTTCCACGCGAGTCAGGGACTTGGCGGAGTCTGCGAGCTCGAGCAGGGCCGCAGCGTAGCGGTCCGGGGCTTCGCCGGTGATGACGTCGTCAGAGCTCACGTTGGTCAGTCCGTATTAGCGCGGTGGCCGGAAGGCGTGGAGTGTGGACCGGGCAGCCAAACCGCCCCGTTCACGGGTCGCGCGCCGCCTAGCAAAGCCGCCCCGCTTTGCCAACCACCGTATCGCGACTGAACGCAGCAGCGCGCGCGCCGCAGCCCTGACTGCGCTTGTGGCAAAATTCACAAGAGTGTCTGGCCGGAGTCGGCATGGTCAAGTCTTGACGGAATCTGCATTCTGGTTCCGAGCCGCCCCTATGGAGCGGCGACTTTGCAGGGAGAGACAAGACCATGACCAACCAGATCACATTGAAACGCGCCGTTCTCGCCGGGGCAGGCATGGCCACCCTGCTCTGCGCGCCCGCGGCTGCGCAGATGCCTAGCATGAACGCGTCCTTCTCGGGCGAATCCATCATGACGACGCCGGATGGCACCATGTCCGCTCGGCTCTACGGTGTTCCGGGCAAGCTCAGGACCGATATGTATGTGCAAGGCATGTCCACCGTGAACGTCATGGACATGAATGCCGAGGAAGTGATGTCCTGGAGCCCGGATCCCAATTCGGGCATGGGCCGCACCGCCATGAAAATGAACTATGCCAAGGTCGCCAAGCAATACGGCGTCGATACCGACCAGGCGCAGCGCGCCACCCGCACCGGGCGCGACCGTGTCGCCGGCCATGATTGCACGGTCTACACCCATGAGGGCATGTCGGCCTGCGTCACCTATGACGGGATCATCCTGCGTTCCGAGTCGCCCCGCGACGGCTACAAGTCGGAAATGACGACCATGACGCGCGGTCCCCAGCCCGCCTCCTATTTCCAGGTTCCGGCCGGATACAGCGTGATGGACCCGACCGACTTCGGCTCCATGATGGGCAGCATGGGCGGCCATGACGGCGGCGCCTACGGCAATGGCTCCCGTGAGGGCGGCAGCTACGGCACCACGACATCCACCCAGAGCGGCGGCTACGATTCCAGCCTGGAAGACCGTCTGGCGCGCGAGGCGGAGCGCGAAACCAACCGCCGCGTCGATGACGCCGTCTCGGACCGCGCAGGCGGCTTGGTCGGCGATATCATGGGCGACGAGGCCGGATCCATCGTCGGCGGACTGTTCGGCAAGAAGAAGAAAAAGAAGAAGCGCGACTAGGGCTCTCTCCCCATTCAGGCCCTCGCCCGTGTCATGCGGGCCGTTCCTTCTTGACGGGGCTCGCGCTTTGCACCGCAGGGCGCGAGCCCTTATTCGTTGCGCATGATCGGCGATCTCATCGGAATCTACCGCGCGCGGCGCGACCCCAAGACGGCCGCGCGCCTTGCCGCCAAATTCGCGCAAGGACAGGTGGTTGAGCGCGTCACGGCGCCTCTCATGCTGCCGCTCGTCCTGCTGTGGGTCGCCATCGCGCTTTGCGCGGTCCTCGTGGCCCTCTCGCTGTGGGGATCTGCATCGTTACACGGCTCGCTGGGACTGTTTGGCATCATCCCAGCCGCGATTGGTTATGTGGCGTTCCGCATCCAGGCTGGATTGAGAGCGGGACTGGACAGGGTGCAGGCGCTCGCGGACCGCTATGCGGAGCGCGGCCTCGACCACGTGCTGCCGCCGGACCCAAGCCGGGTGGAACCCAACGCGCCCGAGACCTAGCGGAATCTGCGCGAAGGCTTGCAATTGCCGCGCGATAGGCGTCCACAGGCCACCGACATGACTCACGACGATACACAGAACTGGGACAATTACTGGCAGGGGCGC
>JAHDEU010000334.1 GCA_020628635.1 Hellea sp.
GGGGCGGCGGCTTCGTCGGCCTGACCTCCGGGGTCAGCGGTGCGATCAATACGGTGACGGGCGGGGCACCTGGCACGACGGATGGCAATACCCAGAATTTTACAGTCCACTACGGGGCAGAGTCAGGCACGACCGGCGCGGTGGCGACGCTCAACCCCAACAACATTCCAGGCTTCGCCTCGGGCGACGAATGCCGGGTCGAATTGACCAAGTCTTTCGCACCGGATGTGACTGACACCAACCAACCGGTGCGCCTGACGCTGAGCCTGTCCAACCCGAACCCGACCTACCCGCTCGCCGCGCTGTCCGTCACCGACAGCCTGCCCAGCGGCGTGGTCGTCGCGCCCACGCCCAACACGGCCACGGACTGCCCGTCCGGCACGGTGAGCGCAGCCGCAGGGGCCACCTCCGCGGCCATGTCCGGCGCGACCCTGCCCGTCGGCGCGAGCTGCACGGTGGAACTGGATGTCGTGGCGGCGGTAACGGGAAGCTATGACAATGTCATTCCCGTGTCCGGTGCGTCCGCGATGGTGAACGGCACGGCGGTCACCAATACAGTCCCGGCGACAGACAGCCTCACCGTTACGGCAGGCTTGAGCGCGATCAAGTCTGTTGCCGTCGTGTCGAACCCGACAGGCTACGCCCTGCCCGGCGAAACGGTGGAATATTCGATCACTTTCACCAACCCGGCGGATGGCCGGGACAGCGTGGACGACATCGTGCTGACCGACGCCCTGCCAAGCAATCTGCAATTCGTCGGCGCAGACATTGCGGGACCGGGAAGCGGCCCGGCCGCCTTTGACGACGGCTCGCCGAGCACGACGCTCACGCCCGTCTTCGCCTTCTCCAATGACGGTGGGGCAAGCTATGGCTACACGCCCAGCGGCCCGGTCGATGCGAGCGTGACGAATGTGCGCTTCGCCCCGACGGGGACCATGCCCAAGGGCACGACCGGAACGATCCGCTTCCGCATGCGCATTCCCTGAGCGCAGCCCGGAAGGCCGCATCGGTTCGCCACGGAAAAAAGGTAGTGGCGGAGACGAAGGGATTCGAACCCTCGATGGGCTTTTGACCCATACTCCCTTAGCAGGGGAGCGCCTTCGACCACTCGGCCACGTCTCCGTCGGCGCGTCTAGCGGCGGGGTTGCGCAGGGGCAACGGAAAAGGCGGCACGGGCTGTGCAAAAAGCAGGTGGGTGGCCGCAGTCCGCCCCATTCACTCCGCATTTACCCTATTCCCCCTCCGCGCTGTCCAAGGCTGGCACAAGCCATCATTGCGGGCGCGATGTCTGCACGCTCACCCTTCGACAGGCTGTTTACGGGATATTCGTTCCGATGCCGTATCGAATGGGGACAGGATTGGTGGGAATAATGGCTGAAAACGGCACGGCACCCGCGGTGGGCGGACGAACAACGTCCGCGCCGGCGCGTGCACATATGAGACAGGGCGACGAACGTCGCGACGCGAAAGCGCCTGCGGGAACCGCGCCGACGGTCGAGCGCCGCCGCCGCCGCGCGAGCGTGGGCGACCTCCCCCTGCCCTCCCACCAGATGAGCATGAACGCCGTGCGCTTCGGCCTGCAATCCATCGACGTGGTCGCCGTGCTGGCCGTGATCGCGCTGGGAATCTGGAACGGCTATGTCGGCGCGAACGACCGCGGCGTGCTGGCGCCGGTCGCGGCCGCCCTGCTCGGCTCCGGCGTGTTCATCTTCATGATGTATTTCGCGCGCGCCTACCGCTTCCGCCCGACCGAGACGACGTCCGAGCACATCAAGACCGTGCTGGTCGCGGGACTGGCCGCGCTCGGCACCTGGCTGGCCATCGCGCTGATGGTGCGGCCCGACAGCTTCCTGCCCGACGCGCTGGCCCGTGCGGGCGTCGGCGCGATTGCCGTGCTGCTGGTGCTGCACGCGGTCTATTCCGCGCAGCTCGTCCGTCTCCACGCTCGCGGCCGCCTGACGCCCACCGTGATCATGCTCGGCGCGACGGAAAGCGCACGCCGGATCATCGAGGAGAACGCCAAGACCAAGGAACTCGACATCATCGCGATCTTCGACGAGCGCCTGTCGCGCGCCCCGCTCAACATTCACGGTGTGCCGGTGGTCGGCCGGATCGACGACCTGCTCGGCTGGGACGGGCTGCCTTACGTCAACCGCATCGTCGTCACCCTGCCCAGCATGGCGGAGAGCCGCCGCCGCGACTTCGTGGAGAAAGTCCGCCTGCTGCCCAACCGCATCGCCTATGTGTCCGACAGTTTCGAGAGCCTCGACCACGTCAAGCAGCGCCTGTCCGACATCGCGGAGATCTCGCTGAAGGAAGTCACGGGCAATCCGAAATCCGGTCGCCACACGGCGGTCAAGCGCATGATGGATGTCGGCATTGCGAGCCTCGCCCTGATTGCGCTGTCCATCCCGCTTGCCGTCATCGCGCTCATCATCAAGCTCGACAGTCCCGGCCCGGTGCTGTTCCGGCAGAAGCGCCACGGCTTCAACAACCGCATTTTCGACGTGTGGAAGTTCCGTTCCATGCGCACCGACATGCTGGACTTTCAGGCTGCGCGCCAAACCGAGGCCGACGACCCGCGCATCACGCGCATTGGCCGCTTCATCCGCAAGACCTCCATCGACGAGCTGCCGCAGCTGATCAATGTCATCCGCGGCGATATGAGCCTCGTCGGCCCCCGCCCCCACGCCGTCGGCATGAAGACGGCCGGGCATGACAGCACACAGCTGGTCGCGGAATATGCCCACCGCCACAAGGTGAAGCCGGGCATGACGGGCTGGGCGCAGATCAACGGCTCGCGCGGACCGCTGCACG
>JAHDEU010000335.1 GCA_020628635.1 Hellea sp.
TTCGAAGACCGGACCCACGCCCTTGATTTTCTTCAGATCATCCGGCGCGCCGTCGGTCGGGCCGTCCGTGTAGAGCACCTTGACATCCGGCACGGCACCGGAGGTGCGGCGGCGCGGGGCGACGGCCTTGCCCTTCGGATCCGGCACAGCCTTGCCGTCGAGCTCGACCGGCTCGCGGTCAGTGATGTCGGCGGCCTTGCGCGACGGCACCACGGCCTTGGCCATGTCCTTCGCCTTGTCGAGCAGTTCGCCCGCCGGGCTGCGCTCGTGGTCGACGCGGGTGGGCGGCGGTGTCTTGGGCTTGTTGCGGCGACCGGCGATCGTGGCGCGCACGCCCTTGGCGTCGGCGGCGTGGCGGCGCAACGTAACTTTCTTGCCCTGGTTGGGCAGTGCGGTCAGCTTCTTGCCCTGCTTGTAGATATCCAGCGTTGTCAGTGTCTTGGGGCCGCCTTCTGGTGCGGAATTGGTGCGGCCGTTCTGCGGTCCGCGCGCCGGATCCTCGCCACGTTCGAACGCATCGAGAATGGCCTCGAGGCTCTCCGGAGTCAGGTCCTCATAGTAGGGATCGCGGTCCACATCGGTGGAGACCTGCATCATCGGCGCATTGGCGCAGGCACCGAGACACTCGACCTCCAGCCATGAGAACTTGCCATCCGCGCTGACGGAATTCTGCGGGCCCACGCGGCGGCGGAGCACCTCTTTCAGCGCATCCGAGCCACGAAGCCAGCACGGCGTCGTGCCGCAAAGCTGGATGTGGTAGGCGCCGACCGGCTCCAGATTATACATGGTGTAGAAGGTCGCGACCTCATAGACGCGGATATAGGCCATGCCGAGCATGTCGCCGACCTCGCGCAGGATCACCTCCGGCAGCCAGCCGCCCGCATCCTTCTGCGCGATCCACAGCGCAGGGATCAGCGCCGAACGCTGACGACCCGTCGGGTATTTCTTGGTCCAGGCCAGGATTTCCGCCTGCGCCTCCGTCGAGAGCGAGACGTCCTTCGGCTGGACAGCGGCCATGCGGCGAGCGCTCATCGGTCGATCTCCCCGAACACGACGTCGAGCGTGCCGATTATGGCGGAAATATCTGCCAACATGTGGCCCTTGCCGAGATAGTCCATGGCGGCGAGGTGCGGGAAGCCTGGCGCGCGTATCTTGCAGCGATATGGCTGGTTCGTGCCGTCACTGACGAGATAGACGCCGAACTCGCCCTTGGGGCATTCCACGGCGGCGTAATACTCGCCTTCGGGAACCTTGATGCCCTCGGTGTAGTGCTTGAAGTGATGGATCAGCGCTTCCATGCTCTGCTTCATCTCGGTGCGGCGCGGCGGGACCCATTTGTTGTCCGTTGTCATGACCGGGCCTTCGGGCATCATGTCGAGGCACTGCTTCATGATCTTCACGCTCTCATACATCTCCTCGACGCGGCAGAGATAGCGGTCATAGCAATCGCCATTCTTGCCGAGCGGGATGGCAAACTCGAGCTCGTTATAGACCTCATAGGGCTGGTTGCGGCGCAGATCCCACGGAATGCCGGAACCGCGCACCATGATGCCCGAGAAACCGCGCTCATAGCAGTCCTGCTTGGACACCACGCCGATATCGACATTGCGCTGTTTGAAGATGCGGTTCTCCGTCAGCAGCACCTCGATCTCGCGGACCTTCTCCGGGAACTGGTCGCACCAGACATGGAGATCGTTGATCAGCGCGGGCGGCAGGTCCTGATGGACGCCGCCGGGGCGGAAATAGTTGGCGTGCATGCGCGCGCCGCAGGCCCGCTCGTAGAACACCATGAGCTTTTCGCGCTCCTCGAAGCCCCAGAGCGGCGGCGTCAGCGCGCCGACATCCATGGCCTGCGTCGTGACGTTGAGCAGGTGCGAGAGAATGCGCCCGATCTCGCAATAGAGCACGCGGATGAACTGCGCGCGGCGCGGCACCTCGATACCCGCCAGCTTCTCGATAGCGAGGCAGAAGGCGTGCTCCTGGTTCATCGGCGCGACGTAGTCGAGGCGGTCGAAGTAAGGGATCGCCTGCAGATAGGTCTTGTGCTCGATCAGCTTCTCGGTGCCGCGGTGCAGCAGGCCGATATGCGGATCGACGCGCTCCACGATCTCGCCCTCCAGCTCCAGCACAAGGCGCAGAACGCCATGCGCCGCCGGGTGTTGCGGGCCGAAATTGATGGTGAAGCGACGGTCTTGCTCGTCGGTGATGAGGGCTTCGGTGGTGGCCATTAGGAGTGCGCCTCTTGCATGTCCTTGATGCGCCGCGAACAACGCCGCGCATCGGCTTGCAGGTTCAGAAAGCGGTCCCCGGCATCGAAGTTCGGGTATTGGAAACCCTTCACGAAGCGGTCATAGTCGGCGCGGATGAATTCGAGCCTTTTGGCCGATACGTCGTCGCGTTCCACGAGGAATTCTTCGACGGACGTCCAGAACCGGGACGCGTCGCCAAGATAGCTGGCCACGCTCGCTTCATTAAGGGCAACACGCAAAGTCATCCGGTCCTCCAGCACCAGCGTGCGCATTCCGGCATAGGCGCTCGCGCAACGCGCCGCGTCATAGGCGCTCACGCTGTCGTCGATTAGGAAACGGCCTTCGACGACCAGAGGCGTCTCAGCGTGAGCCGGCATCGCGACCAGGCCAATGGCGGCGGCAAACGCCCCAATGAGCGAAAATCTAAACGTCGACATCATTCCGCCGCATCGCTCTTCTCATCGCCCGGCAGCACATATTTGGCGCCTTCCCACGGGCTCAGGAAGTCGAAATTCCGATACTCCTGCTGCAGGGTCACTGGCTCGTAGATGACTTCCTTGCGTTCCTC
>JAHDEU010000336.1 GCA_020628635.1 Hellea sp.
GTGACGTCGTGAGAGACGAGACACCTTACCCCTCCGACCGTCGCTTCGCTCGGCCACCTCCCCTAAAAGGGGAGGAGTTTTGTTTTCTAAATGCCGATAGTGAGGCGCTCTGCTCTGCGGGGAACTCGCCGTAAAAGCCGTCCATGGGCTCGCCGGTCAAGCCGGCGAGATGTAAGTTGCTTTGATGGAGGCGAACCTCTCTACCTTCCAACTCAGGCCGACTTGATCGGCCTGCCCATGGACGGATGGATGGGCGACATGCGACGGCTGAGAGACATCCATACCATCCAACACCCACCCCAGCCTTCCCCAATCCCGCCGCACCCCCTATTGCGCCCACGATGACTCCCGCCCCCTTCAATCCGCCGTTCTGGATGCGGCCC
Organism: Hellea sp.; assembly: GCA_020628635.1. Taxonomy (GTDB): domain Bacteria; phylum Pseudomonadota; class Alphaproteobacteria; order Caulobacterales; family Maricaulaceae; genus Litorimonas. Next base: position 384 of record JAHDEU010000336.1, read on the forward strand.
GGCATCGTGCAGACGGCGCTGGCGAGCCTCAAGTTCCGCAAGCGCGGGCCCAACGCGATGCTGGACGCGGCCGAGGACCGGATCATCCAGTGCGGGGACGGGGTGCGGCTGCGTGGGAGCTATTCGCGCCATCCCGACAACCGCGCGCTGTTCATCTTCCTGCATGGCTGGGAGGGCAGCCAGGACAGCACCTATGTCGTGAGCTGCGGGCGGCACATGTATGAGCGGGGCGCGAGCGTCTTCCGGCTGAACTACCGCGACCATGGCGGCAGCCACGATCTCAATGAGGGGCTGTTCTACTCGACCCTGTTCAACGAGGTATTCGACGCGGTGCGGGAGGCGGCGCGGCTGGCAGACGGGGCTCCGGTCTATATCGTCGGCTTCTCGCTGGGCGGGAATTTTGCGCTGCGCGTGGGGCGGGCCTTGCGTGACATGAGCGTGCCGGGGCTGGCGCGCATCTTCGCCATCAGTCCCGTGGTGGACCCGTGGGGCGCGGCGCCGCTGATCGACGTGAACCCGCTCTATCGGCGATATTTTCGCAAGAAGTGGTCGGCGAGCCTGCGGCGCAAGCAGGAACTCCACCCGCATCTCTACGACTTCACAGACGTGCTGCGCCATCGCCGCGTGCTGGCCATGACCGAGGCGCTGCTGCCGCGCTATTCCGAGTTCGAGCGCATGGAGGACTATTTCAACGCCTACCGGCTGGACCCGGACGATCTGCTGCGCTGTTCCGTTCCGATCGAGATCATCACGGCAGCAGATGACGGCATGATCCCGGAGCGCGACATCAGGCGGTTGAACCTGCCGGAGCATTCGCGCCTGATCGTGCTGGAGCATGGCGGCCATAACGGATTTTTCCAGAGCCTTCTGGGGCCGACCTGGTATGACGCGCACATTGCCCGACAAGTGTTCGGGTCTGAAGAGGATGCGAACTGATGGACTATCTCTGGCTCATCCCGGCCGTGATCATGGGCGGGCTGGTCGTGCTCTCGGTCATGTCGCAGCGCGGCTCGCCGCCGGGCGTGCAGCTGGGTCGGCTGCAGGCGGGCTCGCCCAAGCCGAACGCGGTGAGTTCGGAACCCGACACGCCGGAGCCGCAGCGCGTTGAGCCGTTGTCCGGCACGCGCGAGGACATCCGCGCAGCCATCGCGCGGACCGGCGGCAGGATCACGTCGGAGACCGACGACTACCTCAGCGCGACCTACTCCACCCCGCTGCTGCGCTTTGTCGACGATGTGGAGTTCCGGCGCGACGGCGCGCTGTGGCAGGTGCGCTCGGCCAGCCGCGTGGGCCATTCCGACATGGGGGCCAACCGCAGGCGGGTGGAGACAATCCGTGCCGCGCTTGCAACGGCTTTGGAGTCCCAACCGTAAGCACTCCCATACAAGCAGGAGACCCCCATGCCCGAACAGCACCTCGCCACCAAAAAAGTCGACCACGCCCGCGTCAAGGAGCTCGTGCGCGAGCTGCTGATCGCCATCGGCGAGAACCCGGACCGCGAGGGCCTGCTGGAAACGCCGCGCCGCATCGCGAATTTCTACCGCGACTTCATCGAATACGATCCCGGCAAGCTGGATACGGTCTTCAGCTCGGTCCGCCACAACCAGATGGTGGCCGTCACCGGCATGCGCGTGTGGAGCATGTGCGAGCACCACATGCTGCCCTTCTGGTGCGACGTGTCGGTCGCCTATATCGCCGAGGACAAGGTGCTGGGCCTCTCGAAATTCGCCCGCATCGCGCACAAGAACGCGCACGCCTTGTCCCTGCAGGAGAAGCTGGTCGCGGACATCCAGACGGATATCAAGCAGTTCCTCGGCACGGACAATGTCGCCGTCATGGCCAAGGGCGAGCATCTCTGCATGACGATGCGCGGCATCCGCACGCCGCACCGCATGATCTCGTCCGTGCTTGACGGACAGTTCCTGCAACCGGATACGCGGGCGGAATTTCTGTCGCTGGTCAACGCGGCGGAGAACCCACGCTCGTCATAGGAAGACAATGCCCACACTCGTCCTCATCCGCCACGGACAATCCACCTGGAACAAGGAGAACCGCTTCACCGGCTGGCACGATGTCGGCCTGACGGCGGAAGGCACCAAGGAGGCCAAGAAGGCCGGCACGCTGCTGAAGAAAGAGGGCGTGGATTTCGACGCCGCGTTCACGTCCTTCCAGAAGCGTGCCATCAAGACGCTCTGGCTGACGCTGGAAGGCATCGACCAGATGCACATCCCGGAGACGAAAGCCTGGCAGCTCAATGAGCGCCACTACGGTGGCCTGACGGGGCTCAACAAGGCGGAGACGGCCGAGAAGCACGGCAAGGAGCAGGTCCATATCTGGCGCCGCTCCTTCGACGTGCCGCCCCCGCAGATCGGGCAGGACAGCGAATACCACCCGGCCAACGACCCCAAATACGCCGCCTACGACCCGGCCGT
>JAHDEU010000337.1 GCA_020628635.1 Hellea sp.
ATACACCGTCGGGCGAGCCTTCCGGGCTGCCATTGGGTGAGGTGCCGCCTGGGATGCCGAATGGCGAGCTTTGCGGGGACGAACCAGTGGATGCACCACCTGGGACTCCCCCAGGAACACCCAAAGGAACGCCGAGCGGCGAACCCGTGCGCGACGTCCCGTCCGGAGACGTGCCGCCCGGAACGCCGAGCGGCGATCCCGTGCGCGCCGTGCCGGAGGGCGAGCCAAGCGGAGACCCCGTCCGGCGCGAGCCGCGCTCGCTCGTTCGCGTGCCATCGCCCGAGCGGTTGCCATTGCGGATGGCGTCCATGATCTCCTGCAGCGTGGCGGACGAGCCGCCGCGCGATCCCGGCGCAGGCGCAGTGCCGTTGCGGCCCGCGATCGCGACCTTGTTCGGTCCGCCTTGGCTTGGTGTCGTCGCCTGGCCGCCGGAACCCTCGATGTCGGTCGTGATGATCTTCCAGGCTTCCTTCTCCTCGGCCATCAACTGCTCGTCGGATTTGGCGGCTTCAGAGGGCTTGTATTCGGCGTCCGTGATGTCGCCGTCCTGGCTCTCGGCCATGGCCTTGGCGCGCTCCTTCATCAGGTGGCGGCGCGACTCGGACGGCAGCTGCTCGACGGGGCTGATGGGCTTCACATCGCCCAGCGCGCCGTTGCCGAAGCCTGCATCGGTCGGGTTGGTCTTGTAGATGTCGGAGCTGCCGCGCTTCTTGCGGGACTTGCGCCAGTCCTCTTCGGACTGGTCGGTCTGGTCCGTCACCTGGGCGTAGGCGGGCGCAGCCACGAAGGCCGTGGTGAGCATGAGTGTCGCAAGAAGGCTCTTCATCATGGTGTCCGCATAGCAGCTTTCGGCTGAGCACACCATGAATGGGCAGTTCACGTTTCCGAGCGGGTGTTTTGCCGCATCAACCCTCTATCCGCCGCACGACGCGGAAGCCCGTGAAGTCGTTGCGGTCGTTGCGGCGCAGCATTGAGCGCGCGGAGATGCGCAGATCGTCCGCGCCGGAGAACCACGAGCCGCCCCTGACCACGCGCTGCCCGCAGGAGCCTCTGGCATCCGCGCTGCCATCGACGGGCGCGTCGCGCAGGTTCAGCGTGTTGCAGTCCAGCGTCCATTCCTGGACGTTGCCGACCATGTCGCGCAGGCCGTACCCATTGGCAGACAGCGTGCCGGTCGGCAGCGTGCGCCCGACGCCCGGATCGGTGCAGTCGGCATTGGCATAGGGCACGGAGGTTTCCGCCGACGCGCCGTTCGCGAAGGCGCAGAGCGCGGTGGTCGAGCCGCCCGGATAGACCTCGTCCGCGCCGCCTCGCGCCGCATATTCCCACTGGGCTTCGGACGGCAGGGCGTAGGGCTTGCCGGTAGAGTTGGAAAGCCACTGCGCATAGGCCTGCGCTTCGGCGAAGTTGACATTGATGACCGGACGCGAACCGCGCCCCCAGCCATTATCGTCGGGCCGCGACGCGCACCCACCAGCCGCCACGCAGGCGTCATATTGGGCGAAGGTCACTTCGCGGACCGATATGGCGAAGGGCTGTCCGATCGTCACGGGACGGGCGGGCTTCTCATTGCTGCGGGCCTTGTCGTCCGTCTGCACGGCGCCGAGAATGTCGCTGCCGGACGGCAGCACCTTCATCTCGGGACACCCGTCGCAATCCGTGAATGTGCGGCCGACCGACGGGCGCAGACGCTCAATGGCAGCGATGGCCTCGGCCGCATGCACGCCCTGCGGAAAGGATGTGAGATAGGCCTGATAGGCATTGGCGCGATTGGCTGCCTTGGCGGCCTGCCACGCGGCTTCGTCCGCGGCGGACGCCTGCAGGCTCGCAATGCGCGAGCGCGCCTCGTCCGCATTGGGACCTGCGCCAAAGCTCGCCAGATAGGTCTCGTAGCTGGCGACCGTGTTCTGGCTCGCCGCGGTGTTCCAGGCGCGGGCTTCGGCTTCGCGTGCCTCGCGAGCGGCGCGCTGGCGGGCATCCTCGGCGGCCTTGATCTCGGCGATGCGGGCGCGGGCTTCGTCGGCGTGAAGCCCGTTCTCCCACGCGCTCAGATACTCCTCATAGCCGCGAATGCTGTCGGCGGTCTGGGCGATCTCCCACGCCTCATTGTCATAGCGGTCGATCTGCTCCTGCGCCTTGTCGCGGAACTTGCCGTCGGGCCAAGCCTCCAGATAGTCGCGGTAGCCCTGCAGCGTGTCGAGCTCCAGCGCCGCGACCCAGGCCGCCTCGTCCGCGCCCATGGGCGGCGCGTCCGGATCGATCTGCGGGCCTTGCGCGATGTCGATCAGCGGCTCGCGCGGCTCGGGGTCCGACACGACGACCTGGCTCGCGAGCCATATCCCGCCCGCCGCGACCGCGCCCAGCAGCAGCGTGTAGATCGCATAGCGGCCATAGGGCGGGCGCTCGTCGCGGATGTCGTAGTCGCTGGGTGGTTGCCAGTTGTCGGGCTTCCAGTCGTCTTGGTTCTCGTTCGACATTTATTCAGCTGCCAATGGTGTCGTCTGGACAGGAGCGGGCTCAGCCAGCACCGGGTCGCCGCCCGGCCCGCTGCCCAGCCGCAGGATGAGGTTGTCGATCGCGTATTGCCCGGCCGCGTTCAGCGCGCGCTCTTCCTTGGCCTGCACCATGGATTGGATCAGTACCAGCACAGCGGACATGATGAGGGCGAGAAGCGTGGTGGTGAAGGCGACGCCCAGGCGCTGCGTGACCTGGTAGAGGAAGTCTTCAGACTCGGCATTGGCGGGCACGCCGGCATATTGCAGCGCGAACATGATGCCCATCACGGTGCCGATGAAGCCGAGGCTCG
>JAHDEU010000338.1 GCA_020628635.1 Hellea sp.
ACGAGATCGTCGCTGAGGAAGGCCAGCTTGTAGTCCGCCAGCCAGCCCCACTGCTTGCGCAGCGCAGACGCGATGCGGCCGCTCATGCCGGACTGCCTGACCTGGCTAGCAGGTGTTGTTCCTCGCCGCGAAGTTCATCAACGGTTGGCGGATCTGCTCCAGCTGGAACCCCGCGTCCGACAGCGCGTCCATGGTCGCGTCGATACCGAGCCGGTCGACATGGGCAAAGGCCCAAAGCGCGGCGGAGCGCATGCCGGACGCGCAGAAGGCCACGATGGGGCGTGGGGCGGCCTCGAACGCCGTGACCGACGCCTCGATCAGGCCGGGCGTCAGGCCGCCGCTCATGGGAATGTGGAAGTAGTCCACGCCGATGGATTGCGCGGCGGCTTGGATATCCTCGGACAGCGGTTGCACGGGCGCTTCCATGTCCGGGCGGTTGTTGATGAAAGTCATCACGCCTTGGTCGGCGAGCACCTGCAATTGCGCGGGCAGGAGTTGCCCGGTCACGAACACATCGCCGGGGAGTTCTCTCACTGGGAGAGCAGCCGCTTGGCTTCCGCCACAACGGCGTCGGCCGTGATGCCGAAGTGGTCGAACAGCTTTGCGCCCGGCGCGGACGCACCGAAGCCGTCCATGCCGACAAAACCGCCATCGCGACCGATCAGCCCATCCCAACCCTGGCGGATGCCCGCTTCGACCGCGACTTTCGGCAGGTCCTTGCCGAGCACGGAGCGGACATAGTTGGCGTCCTGATCGAGGAAGAGGTCCATGCAGGGGATGGACACCACACGCGCCGAGATGCCGTCTTCCGCGAGCGTTTCGGCGGCTTTCACCGCCAGATGCGTTTCCGACCCCGTGCCGATCAGCACGATGTCGTCCGCCCCCTCGCCTGCCCGCAGCACATAGCCGCCGCGCGCGCACATGTTCTTGGATGCATCGTCACGCACGGCCGGAACGCCCTGACGGGTCAGTGCGAGCACACTCGGGCCTCCGGTGCGCTGCACGGCCAGCTCCCAGCACTCCGCCGTCTCCAGCGCATCGGCCGGGCGGTATGTGTAGAGGTTAGGACTGGCGCGCAAGGATGCGAGATGTTCGACCGGCTGGTGGGTCGGGCCATCCTCGCCGACGCCAATGGAATCGTGCGTTGCGACATAGATATTCCGAATGCCCATCAGCGCGCCGAGCCGCACGCTCGGGCGGCAGTAATCCATGAAGACCATGAACAGGCCGGAGTATGGCAGGATGCCGCCATGCAGGCTCATGCCGTTCATCACGGCCGCCATGCCGTGTTCGCGGATGCCGTAGTTTACGTAGCGTCCGCCATATGAGCCCGCCTGGATTTCCTCCGACGTCGCGGGTGTCTTGGTCTTGTTGGAGCCTTCCAGATCGGCCGAGCCGGACATCATATCGGTCAGAACTTCGGTGAGCGGGACGAGCGCCTTGTTGGACGCCACGCGGGTCGCCATGGAGGGCTGCTCGGCGGCCACACTTTCCTTGTAACCCTGGAAATGCTCGAGCCAGCCATCGTTGAGCTCGCCCGACATGGCGCGCTCGAAGTCGGCACGGTGGTCGGAGCCGTCCAGCCGTGCGCGCCATTCCTTGTGTGCCTTGCGGCCCTTGCGGCCCGGTCGCTTCCACAGCTTGTAGACATCGTCCGGCACCTCGAAGGGCGCGTGGTCCCAGCCGATTGCCTTGCGGACGCCCGCGATCTCCTCGTCGCCGAGCGGCGAGCCATGCGCCTTGTTCAGGCCTGCCTTGGTCGGTGCGTGCTTGCCGATCGTCGTCTTGCAGGCGATCAGAGTCGGCTTGTCGGACTTCTGCGCGCGTCGGAGCGCGGATGCGACCTGTTTGGGATTGTGGCCGTCAACGGGAATGACTTTCCAGCCCGACGCCTCGAACCGCTTTTTCTGGTCGGTCGAGTCGGACAGCGTCACAGGTCCGTCGATGGTGATGTTGTTGTCATCCCACAGCACGATCAGCTTGTTTAGCGCGAGGTGCCCGGCGAGGCTGATCGCCTCCTGCGCGATGCCCTCCATCAGGCAGCCATCACCGGCGATGGTGTATGTGTAGTGGCTGACGACGTCCTCGCCGTAGCGCGCGCGCAAGTGGGCTTCCGCCAGCGCCATGCCGACGGCGTTGCTGATGCCTTGGCCCAGCGGTCCGGTCGTCGTCTCTACGCCCGGCACATGGCCATATTCCGGGTGACCCGCCGTGATGTAGCCAAGCTGCCGGAAGTTGCGGATCTGCTCCATCGTCATGGCCTTGTAGCCCGTCAGGTGCAGCAGGCTGTAGATCAGCATGGAGCCGTGACCCGCGCTCAGCACGAAGCGGTCGCGGTCGGCCCAGTCCGGTGCGCTCGGGTCGAACTTCAGGAATTTGGAGAACAATACGGTCGCCGCGTCCGCCATGCCCATCGGCATGCCGGGGTGGCCGGAATTGGCGGCCTGCACCGCGTCCATGGACAGCGCCGTGATGGCGGCGGCCATGCGCTGGTGGTCACGTTCGGATTGGCTGAGTTCTGTCATGGCTGCGCCGTTAGCGCAGAACGGGCGCGCCGTTAACCCGTGCACGCCGGGTTATCCCGACCTAGGCCAGACCAAATCCGCGCGCGACGTGATAGGTCAGCCCCGCCATGACATAGGCCAGCGCGAACAGATAGCCGAAGGCGATCAGCGGCCAGCGCCAGCCATTGGTCTCCTTGCGGATGATGGCGAAGGTCGACAGGCATTGCGGCGCGAAGACGAACCAGGCGAGAAAGGCGAGCCCTGTCGCGATGGACCAGTTCGCCGCGACGACCTCGCTCATC
>JAHDEU010000339.1 GCA_020628635.1 Hellea sp.
GGGCGGCCCATTGCCACGACCAGTCCACCCGCGATCTCCAACGCGATGACCAGTGGCAGCAGCACGCCGGGCAGGCCGACGGCCTCCATGCCCTGTGCGGTGGCAGCATAGCTCGCGATCTTGTTGATTCCGGCGAGCACGAAAAAGCCGCCGAGCACGGCGCGTCCGATTGCATGGATCATGGCGTCATTTCTTCCCTGGCTTGCTCCGCCACGCGGTCGGTCGCGGTTTGCAGCAGCTTGCGCACATCGCTGTCGACGAAACGCTGCACGAAGGGCTTTTTCCAGCCTGCGGTCGGCATGACGCGATAGGTCCAGATGAAGTCGGTGCCGCCGTCCGGATCGGCTACCAGTTCCTGTATGCCGTGGACGTGCTCGACATTGTTGCCGGTCGCGGAAGTGAAGCCCCAGACCTGGTATTCGAACCGCTCGGGCGCATGACCGATGACGCGCTCGAATGTGTAGTGGCCGTCCTCGAATTCGAGGATGCGTTCGGCGCCGGTCTCCGTCCAGCTTGCGCCTTTGGTCAGCTCGAAACCCTTGGGTGGCGAGATGTTTTCGGTCCTTGGCATGGCGTAGATGATCTTGTTGCCGTCATCGAGAAAGGCGCGCACCTGCTCGGGCGTGCCGGGAAAGTCTGCGCGTATGACCAGCTCGGCATATCCAACAGCGGCCAGAGGCGGGGGCGCGCTGAGCTGTGTCGGAGCCGTGGCGGGCGGGGCAGGATCGCCACAGGCGGCGAGGGAGACGGCCGTGAAGAGCAGGGTGAGATTACGTGTCATGGCTCGATCATATACTACGAACGGCGTAGCAATTACAACGAACTTCGTATAATAGCAAATAATGGCTGAACAGTTCGACCATCCCGCCCGCGCGGCGCGCGCCGTCAACGGCCTGCTCAACCGCTTCCTGGTGCGCGGCGCCGACGGGCAGGTGCGGCCGCTCCCCTACAATCCGGTGGACTACCAGACGCTGCGCTTTCTCGCCGCCCGGCCTGATGCGCGCGCAACCGATGTGGCGGACCATCTCGGCACGCCGCCCACCACAATGCAGTCGGCGCTCGACCGGCTGGTGCGCAAGGGCCTGCTGGAAAAGCGCGCCAGCCCCAGTGACGGTCGCGCGCGGCTCTACCGGTTGAGCGAACGGGGTATGGATATCCACGCGCGCATCCAGCAGCAGGACCGCGCCAACATGGCGGCCATGCTGTCGGAACTGCCCGAAGCGGATCAGGCCCGGCTGGTCGATTATCTGGAGCGGCTTGCCGAGTAGGGCGGACGGACGCATAGGAGCGGCCATGAGTTCGCCCGTCGAGATCCGCCGCAACCACCGGCCCAGCCTGCCGCGCTTCGCCGCGCTGAACGCGGCCTGGATCGAGGAGATGCACCACCTCGAAGACAGCGACAAGGATATGGTCGCGCGGCCCGAGAAATATCTGGAGAATGGCGGGCAGGTCTTCACGGCGCATATCGATGGCGACGTCATGGGCGCGGTCGCGCTCAAGCCGCATCTGACGGGTGACAAAGCGGGTCAGTGGGAGCTGACCAAGATGGCCGTCGATCCGCGCGCGCAGGGCCGCGGCATCGGCCAGATCCTGATGGATGCCTGCCACGACTACGCCAAGAACACTCTGGGCCTGTCCGAGATGTTCCTGCTGTCCAACACGCGGAATGAGGCCGCCCTGCGCCTCTATGCGCGCAATGGCTGGGTGGTGAACCACCAGGGCCCGCACCCGATCTATGAGCGCTGCAATATCGGCATGCGGGTGGAGCTGTGAACCGCATCACGCAAGTTCCGCAGGACTATGACCATCCTGACCTTCCGCGCTGTGGCTGGGTGCCACCGGGTGACCGGCTCTATTGCCACTATCACGACCATGTCTGGGGGCGTCCAGTGCATGACCCGAAGTCGCTGTGGGCGAAGCTGGTGCTCGACGGGCAGCAGGCGGGGCTGGCGTGGATCACCATCCTGCGCAAGCGGGACAATTTCATGGCGGCCTATGACGGGCTCGATCCGGATGTGATCGCGCATTACACCGACGCCGACCGCGCGCGCCTGCTGGACAATCCCGGCATCATCCGCTCGCGGACCAAGATCGATGCGACCATAGGCAATGCGCGGGCTTATCTGGCGATGCGGGACGAAGGCGTGGATTTCTCCGACTGGCTCTGGAGCTTCGTCGGCGGCGCGCCGATCGTGAATGAGTGGGCACGCTGCACGGATGCGCCGGTCAAGAGCGCGGAGTCGGAGGCGATGTCCAAGGCGCTCAAAAGGCGCGGTTTCAAATTCGTCGGGCCTGTGATCTGCTATGCCTTCATGCAGGCGGTGGGCATGGTGAACGACCACAGCCTCGACTGCCATGTGCGCGCCGAGACGATCTCGCGGCGCTCAACCTAAGCCCGTCATCCCGGCCAAGCGAAGCGCAGAGCCGGGACCCCTCGTTGGGAAACAGTCTTTGGGAAAGGCGCTTGCCGTTGGGTCCCGGCTCTGCGGCTCGCAGCGCTCACCTTGGCCGGGATGACAAAAGAAGCGCTAAAACCCGAAGCGCTCGCCCATCATCGCGACCCAGGCTTGGTCGTCCATCTGCTGCCGCCCGGCCCACATCTGCTTGGCGTCTTCTCCAGCGAGATAGCGGATGCGGTCCGTGCCGTCCGTGACGGCCTCCCAGACGGCGTCGGATACAACCGACGGCTCCGACCAGCCGTCCGAGCGGCCTGTGGCGGCTGAGATAAATGCGTCGAGCTGGCGTTTGTATTCCGGGTCCACGCTCGCATCCGCATGGTTCAGCGAGCGGCCCGC
>JAHDEU010000340.1 GCA_020628635.1 Hellea sp.
TTCGCGGGTTCGAGAATGTGACACCAGCCGGAGAGCCGGGCGCGCAGGACGGCTTTCTGTTCGCCGTGCTCGGCGGCGACGATCCGGGCCGCGTGCTCTGGGCGCCCAAAGTGTTCGACATGGCCAAGGATTACGGTCTGGTGCTGCTGGACAATGGCAATCTCGTGGACATTGGTGCAGGCGAGATCGTGCCGGAGGGTGCAAAGCCCATGCCGGTCACCTCGGCCGAGCAGATCGCAGCGCTCGCGACCTTCGACAACGCCGCGCTGCGCCGCTGCTGCGTGCTGAGCGGCGATGCGCTGACAGCCAAGACTGACGGGACAGCGGGTGTGGCGACGCTGATCGGGAAGACCGCCCCGCTCGACTGGCCGCACGGTTTCACCGTGGAGCGCGTCGAGCTCGCGCCCGGCAGCGCGACGGAAAATCTCTCGCTCGACCAACCCGAAGTCGTGTTCTGTCAAAACGGAGACGTTACCGCTGAAGTCGGCGACGAGACCTGGGCGCTGGCCCGCGGCGACACGGCGAGCATCCCACGCGGCGCGCTGCGTCACCTGCGCAATGCGGGCGGGAATCCCGCCACGATCCTGCGGGTGCGAGGCCTGGCCCAATGAGCGCGGCACCCCGCCGCGCTCTGGTGACCGGCGCATCCAAGGGCATCGGCCTCGCCATCACGCGAACGCTGCTCGCGCGCGGTTGGCACGTCACGGGCGTGGCACGCGGCGCGGACGCGCTGTCCGAGCTGGAAACGGAACTCGGCGACGGCTTCACCGGATGGGCCTGCGACGCCACATCCGACGACCTGCTCGCGCGCATTGGAGCCGCGCCCGCCTTCGACCTGCTGGTCAACAATCTCGGCACGGCGCGGCACAAGCTGCTGGCCGACACGCCGGACGCGGAGCTCGATTTCGTGCTCGACACCAATATCCGCGCCACTTTGCGCATCACCCGCGCGGCGACCAAGGCCATGGGGGAGGGCGCGGGCGTCGTCACCATCACCTCGCAAATGGGCCATATCGGCAGTCCGGAGCGGGTGGTCTATTGCACCACCAAACACGCGCTCGAAGGCATGACAAAGGCGCTGGCCGTCGAGCTCGCACCCAGAGGCATCCGCGTGAACTCCGTTGCGCCGACCTTCGTGCGCACACCGCTGACCGAGCCCATGCTGGCCGATCCGGAGTTCGCCCGCTGGGTGCAGGGCATGATCCCGCTGGGCCGCGTGGCGGAAGCGGACGATATCGCTGACGCCGTGGCATACCTCGCGGATGCGCGATCCGTCACGGGTCACAGCCTGCTGGTCGATGGCGGGTGGACCGCGCGGTGAGCGGGCTTCCGATCACATCCGTCGCGACGGCCACCATGGCGGAGCTGCTCGACCCCGTGCCGGGCCGCCGGATGGAGCTGCCCGGCTTCGATTCCGATTTCGTCGACTTCCCCGACTACATCGTGCGCATCACTGACCGCATCTGGCACGACCGCGAGGTCGAGCTCTGCCGCCGCTACTACGCGGAAGACTGCATCGTGCACACGCAAGGCGGCACGGTCGTCGGCGTCGATCCGGTCGTGGCGGGCACGCGCGCGACCATGGAGAGCTTCCCGGACCGGCGGCTGGAGCCCGACAATGTCGTCTGGTCGCAGGACCCGCCGCAGCCCGGCTCGCCCAGCCCGGTCTTCTACAGCTCTCACTTCATCACGTCCAAGATGACCAATCTCGGCGCGTCGGAGTTCGGGCCCGCCACGCAGAAAAAGGTCCGCGTCATCACGCTGGCCGATTGCGCCTGCCGCGACAACGTCATCTTCGAGGAATGGCTGGTGCGCGACTACCCCGCCATCATCGCGCAGATGGATCTGGACGTGCCGGAAACGGCCGCGAAGTTCGCCGCGCGCGACACCGCCATTGGGGTGAACCTGATTGCCGCCCATGCGGAGAACTATACGCGCGTCCGCGCCGGTCGGGACACGCTCAACGAACACGCGGACGCCGACTTCGCCCGCGATCACCCGCGTCTGGGGCGAGCTCGATTTCAGCGCCTACGAGCCGCGCACGACGGGCCGCTACCCCTATGGCCGCGACCTCTATGGCGGCGACGACATCGCGGACCTCGTCGCCCGCGTCCGCGCGAGCATCCCGGATGCGCGCGTCACCGTCGATCATGTGGCCAGCGTGCCCTATCTCGGCGCAGCAAAGGACATCGCGATCCGCTGGGCCATTGCGGGCGTGCACAGCGCGGATGGCTGGTTTGGCGCGGCGTCCGGCCTGCCGGTCTATATACTTGGCATCACACAGCTGCGCGTGCTCGGCGAACGTATCATCTCTGACCTGACCCTGTGGGACGACTTTGCGGTGAGGCGCATGATCGAGGGCGGTCGTGGCTGAGTCTGTTGCGCGCATTATCGACGCCCATCACCACCTCTGGGATTTGGAGGCCTGCGCCCACACCTGGCTGCTCCAACCCGGCCGCCGCTTCTTCGGCGACCCCGCACTGATCGCGAAAAACTACCACGTCCCGGACTTCCGCGCCGACATTGGGGACCTCCCCGTCGTCGGGTCTGTTCACATCCAGGTCGGCGTGGAGGAAGACCAATCCGTCGGCGAGACCGAATGGATCGCGGGTCAGGCGAAACAGTACGGGCTACCCGATGCCATCGTCGCCTTCTGCGATCTGACCGCTGACAACGCCCAATCCGAACTCGACCGCCACCAGTCGTACTCGCGCCTACGCGGCGTGCGCCAGATCGTCGGTCGCGACGCCGTCGAGGATGCGCGCAACGGCACCAACGCCCTGCTGGAGAGCGC
>JAHDEU010000341.1 GCA_020628635.1 Hellea sp.
ACCGCGAAGGCGGGGATCCAGCTTGCAAGACTGTGCGAGGTTTGAACTGATGCGCGAACCGATGATTGGATCCCCGCCATGGTTAACGCGCCGACTTGATCGGCAGGCGGGGGTGAGCGACGAGTATTGGGTGGGGCTGTAAGACAGGTTTGGAGATAGGCTGCCCAAGCAGAACCGCTGCCTACCAACCCTAATCCAGATCGATCACATGCGTCAGCGGCTGGGCGCCCAGCATGAACCGCGTTTCCTTCCACTCGGGTGCGCTGAACGGGTCTGACGCATTGTTGGAAAAACCATAGGGTTCGGACGGAATGCCGAACAGGCCGGTGTCGAGTTCCCCGTCGCGGTCCTCGTCATGGAAGACCTTCACGGCATAGCGGCCCGTGGGCAGGGCGTCGAAGACGACCTGCTCGGTCTCGGCCGTTACGGGGATGGTGCGGCCCTTGAAATCCTGCTCGGCCTCGAACCCGTCCTCGTCATTGTAGAGGCCGATCATCAGCTGGCCCTTGATCTTGTCCAGCCCGCGCACTTCGAGCGTCAGCTGGCTCGTCTGGGCGGAGAGTGGCGCGCTGGTGGCGACGGCGCGGGTCGGAGCGGGGTTCTCGCTGGCATGAACGGGCGTGGCAGCCGCGACCGGCACGGCGAGGATCAGGGTGGCGAGGAGGGCGCGGGAGAGGCGGTAGGACATGGCGCTGTCTTCTTCGATGGGCCGCTGCGGATCGGTTCGCGCGGCAGCTGCGTCCCTGCCTGTAACCAACGGCGGGGCGGGGTTTGCGTTCCGGCTGGCGCGGCTATTCGGCGGGCTCGACTGCAGTGCGGTCAGCCGACAGGCGCACCACTTCCGGGACCTGGCGGCGGACTTCGATGTCGCGCGAAACAGTCTGGCTGTCGCGGCTATGAGTGATGTGGATCTCCTCGACCAGGACAAGCTCCTTCTGCACGATCAGGCGCTCGCGCACGACGGGGATGATGGTCGTCGCGCCGTCCGTGCGGGTGACGGGAAGGGAGGCGACTGGTCGGTCCACGGGCACGCGCTCGACCGAGACGGCGTCGCGCATCAGCTCCACCGTGGCGGTCTCCAGTTCGGTCTCGGTGGCGATGTTGACGCGCACCGTATCGCCGTCGACGCGGCGCGTGGTGAGGGCGAGCTCTTCGGCCGGGACCGGGACGACATGGCGTTCGGCGATGGATGTCGGATCGTCTGCAGGCTTGCCGATCAGCGTCTGGGCGGCGGTTTCGCCAGCATTGCGCGCGGCGTCTTTGGATTTCGATTTGAACAGTCCGAACATGGCTGGCGGCCCTCGCTTGATGAGAAAAAGAAAAGGGCCGGCCAGCTGGCCGGCCCTTCGCTGTCAGGAATTATCGCGTGTCGCGATTAGTCGATGATCGTTTCCGACGTGATGTCGCTGTCCGTGTCGACGTCCACGACCGTGCGGCGTGCCGTCTCGGTGATGGTTTCGACTTCCGACGTCGCGACCTTGCCGACTTCGACTTCGCCCGTCACGACGGCGCGCTTGCCGACCACGGCTTCCTCATTGATCTCGGTCACTTCGATCGACTGTTCCGCGAACAGGGCGTCGGCTTCGGCAGACGAGACCACGCGGTCGACCGGATTGGTCTTCACATAGGCTTCCTCGTTCACCAGCGTCACGTCTTCGGTGACCGTGTCGGTGACGACGCGCGACTGGACGCGGATGGTGTCACCCACGACTTCGCGTGTGCCGACAGCCACTTCTTCCTCGACGATCTGGATGGTGTCGCCATCCGTCGCTGCCACGGGTGCGGCGGCTGCGGTCGCGACATAGTCCTGGTTGAAGAGCACGCGGTCACCTTGCAGGTTCAGCTGCTCGGCGGGCACGACGCGGCCGTCTTCGAGGCGCACGGCGGCGACGCGCTCGGCGGAGCGGTCAACGAGCATCTCGTCGATGATGCCGATGGTCTGGCCGGATGCCGTCACGAGCGGCTGGTTGCGGATGTCCTGGCTCGGGTGCTCCAGCGCCCAATCGGACAGCTCTTCGAGCTCCGGCAGGTTGGCGACTTCGGCGAATTGCAGTTCTGTATCGTAGTCCATTGTGTAGTCCTTCTTTTGGTGTGGGGAGGGCGCGTCAGGCGGCGGCCGGAGCCGCATCGAGACCCAGCGTGAACAGCAGCCAGACCGTGACGATGATCGCCGACAATCCGAGAAGCGCCGCCCAAAGCGGCAGGCCGGGTTTGTGCACGACGGGGATGTCAGCAGCGGGCTCGGCCATGTTCGTCTCCTTTCGAATGAATGACCCGGTCGCCCTGGCACGGGCTCGCGGATCGCGGGAAAGACGGCTGCGGCGGATGCGACCGAGGTCGCGTCGGCCTCGCCGTCTCGTGTTAACTATGCGGGAGACTCGACATTGTTCCGAGATCGGCGAATTGTCGCGTATGACCGTAACGCCGCCGAAACATGACAGGGAATCAATGTCTTAAACGGGAACCACGAGTGGAGTCCGACGCGGGCGGGAACACCCTGCGGGATCAGGCCGCGGCAGACATTCCGGCGGGCTCGGCAGCCGCTGCGTCCAATATGGCACCCGCATCCGCGTCGATGCCCACCAGCGCGGCGATCCGGCGCTGCTCGGCGCGCTCGGGGATGGCGGCAAAGGCGCGGGCTTGGGCGAAGTCGATCCGGCGCGCGAAATAGAGCGCGCGCAAACCCTTGTCCAGCCGCGCCAGCGACAGCACGTCGCGCACGCATTGGCGCGAGATGTGGAAGTCCTGCGCGATGGCGTCGATGGCGAGCGCCGCTTCG
>JAHDEU010000342.1 GCA_020628635.1 Hellea sp.
GCCCTAACCTTTCCGAGAACGAGATCGGTGCGCGGATCGACGACTACATTCGCGAAAAGGGCTGGAGCGACCACCGCATCCTGCGCTCCGAGAAAGGCGTGCTGCCGATGATGATGGCAACAGACCGGGATGAGCGGTCTGCGCAGATCGGCCTGCGCGGCGGGTTTGCCGTGGCGGCGACGGGCTTCACCGTGCCACATGCCGTCGAGCTAGCGGATGTGGTGGCGCAGGCCGTCAAGCGCGGCGGCGTGGCGGCAGCGCCGGGCGCGGTGGCGGATTTTCGCGCAAAGCATATCCGCCGCGAACGCTATGCGCGACTGCTCAACCGCATGTTCTTCCGCGCCGCGTCGCCGGACAAGCGCTATGTCGTGCTGCAGCGTTTCTACGGACTGCGCGAAGGGCTGATCCGGCGCTTCTACCGCAACGGGCTGACACTGCGCGACAAGGCGCGAATCCTAATCGGAAAGCCGCCCGTGCCCGTAAACAAGGCAATCGCGAATATGTCGGAAACGGCGTTTATCCGGCGGCACCGCCGCACTAAGGACCACCCATGAACATCCAAGTCGACCCGGCCACGATCAGCGCCGACAACACCTCACGGCCGACCGCCATCGTCATCGGCGCAGGCTTCGGCGGCATCGCGCTGGCCATCCGCCTGCAGGTCATGGGGTTCGACGTCACCATGATCGACAATCGCGACAAGCCCGGCGGCCGCGCCTATGTCTATGAGGAAAAGGGCTTCAAATTCGACGGCGGCCCGACGGTCATCACCGACCCCAACTGCCTGCGCGAGCTGTTCGAGATCGCGGGCCGCGAGATGGACGACTACGTCACGCTCCTCCCCGTCGATCCCTTCTACCGCCTGCAATGGGAAGACGGCGACGTGCTCGACTATTGGGCCGACCAGGACGCGCTGGAAGCCGAGATAGCCAAGAAAAATCCGGACGACGTCAAGGGTTACCGCAAGTTCCTCGCCTATTCGCAGGACCTCTACCGCGAAGGCTATGAGAAGCTCGGCACGACGGCGTTTCTGAAGATGAGCCAGATGTTCAAGGCCGCGCCGCAGCTCATCCGGCTGCGTGCGGACAAGAGCGTCTACGGCATGGTCAGCAAATTCGTGAAGCACCCGCGCATACGCCAGCTGCTGTCCTTCCAGAGCCTGCTGGTCGGCGGCAATCCGTTCAAGACCAGCTCCATCTACGCCCTGATCCACGCATTGGAGCGCAAGGGCGGGGTATGGTTCGCCAAGGGCGGCACGGGCGCGCTGGTGAACGGCATGGTCAAACTGTTCGAGGACCTCGGCGGGACGGTCCGGCTGTCCACCGAAGTCACCGACATCCGCTCGGACGGCGACCGCGTGACGGGCGTGGAGGCGGCAGACGGCTGGTCGATGAATGCCGACCTCGTGGCGTCCAATGCCGATGTCGTGCACACCTACAAGCATCTGCTGCGCGACCATGCGCGCGGGCGCGACTACGGCAACAAGCTCACCAAGAAGTCCCACTCCATGTCGCTTTTCGTGCTCTATTTCGGGCTGAAGACGCAGCACCCGGACATGAAGCACCACATCATCCTGCTGGGCCAGCGCTACAAGGAGCTGATCGGCGAGATCTTCGGCAAAGGCCGCAAGCTGCCAGAAGATTTCTCTCTCTACCTTCACGCGCCCAGCGTGACCGATCCGTCCATGGCGCCGGAAGGCTGCTCGGCCTATTACGTGCTCAGCCCCGTGCCGCATCTGGGCCATGCCGATGTCAACTGGGACCAGATCGGCCCGGCCTATGCCAACAAGATTCTCGATTATCTCGAAGAGCATTCCATACCGAACCTGCGCCGCGATCTGGTCGTGCAGAAGACGTTGACGCCCTATGGCTTCCGCGACGAGATGAACACGCATCTGGGCTCCGCCTTCTCGGTCGAGCCGATCCTGACGCAGAGCGCCTGGTTCCGCCCGCACAACCGCGACGACGTGATAGACAATCTCTACATTGTCGGCGCGGGCACCCATCCGGGGGCAGGGGTTCCCGGCGTGGTCGGCGCGGCCAAGGCAACAGCCGGCGTGGTGGCCGATGACTTCCGGGCGGTGCTGCCGAAATAGCCGCTCACAGTGATGTGAAAATGCGCGAGTCGGATTCCCCGCCGCGCCGTGCCAAGGGCGCGGCGACAAGATGGACCTGACATGACCAAACTCCGCCTGCCGCTCTTCCTGACGCGGCTCTCCATCTTCTACTTCCTGCTGCCATGGCAGATCATGCGATTCGTGCGGCCCGAAGCGGCCGACGGCATTGCCAAGAAATACTACCACGTGCCGGGGCTGACGGGTCCGCTCGCCATGATCATCGGCGTGTTCTGGATCGCGCTGCTGCTGGCGTTCGTGACCGGCTTCCAGAAGCGCATCAGCTACGGGCTGGTCTTCCTGCTCCACGCCGGTGCGATCGTGCTGGCCTTGCCGTCCTACATTCCGGGCGTCGCAGCCTATAATCAGCTCTTCCTCGCAGCGATCCCGGCCGCGGCCGCGATGGGCCTGCTCTATGTCCTGCGCGACGAGGACACGCTATTGGCGTTGTCCAAGTAATTGGCGGCTGGTCACTGGCCTCATGGGATGAGGAAAGTGAGGCCAATGACCAGCCCACCGTCACGTCCGCCCTTTGTGGGGTTCGGGGCGGCGGAACGACAGTGGCATGCAGGGGCGCTGCACGTTGTCGTTGAAACTGGATATACACAACCAGAGCGGGATTGGTAGCGCCAATGCGCCAGAAGTGCAGTCA
>JAHDEU010000343.1 GCA_020628635.1 Hellea sp.
ACCGGCTTCATCGCGCCGGGCGTGGTCGCGGTCTTCCTGCTGGGCATGTTCTTCCAGCGCACCAACAGCGCCGGAGCCTTTGCCGCGCTGATCGTCTCGGTCGTCGTGTCGCTGGTCTTCAAGTTCGCCCTGCCGGACTTCAGCTTCGTCAACCGCATCTGGGTGGTCTTCCTGCTCTGCATGCTGGCCGGCATCGTGATCAGCCGCCTCACCGGATCGCCACGCGAGGAGCAGATCCTGCCGATCGGCGATGTGCAGATGAAGACGACATCGGGCTTCAACATCAGTTCCATCGCCATCATCATCATCCTGATCGCGCTCTACGCCGCCTTCTGGTAGGCCGTGCGCGGCCCGCTCACCGCTCTCCTTCTGTCATGCGCCGTGCTCGGCGCATGTTCGAAAACGCCCGAGGCTGACGGCGACGTCCGCTATCTCGGCCGCTACCACGTCACGGAAGACGGCCGCCGCGAGATGGGATGGCCCGGCTCCGGCGTTGAGTTTTCCTTCACCGGATCGTCGGTCGAACTGCCGATCGAGGATGACGGGCGCGGGTTCATGGACATCGAGGTCGACGGTCAGACCCGCGTGCTGGCGCTGGAACCCGGCCGCCAGCTCTACCGCATCGAGGACCCGGACGGCGACGGCCGCGCGGATGTCCGCGTCACGCGCCGATCGGAATTCTACGACACGGGCAACTTCATCATCGAACCCCCGGTGGCAGGCGAGGGCGTCACCCCGACGCCCGCGCGCGACCTCCGCATTCTCTTCGTCGGCGACAGCATCACGGCCGGTTTCGGCGTGGCGGGCGATACGGCCGAATGCGCCAACAGCCCCGCGCTGCATTCGCCCACCGAAAGCTACGCCGTGCTGTCAGCGGATCAACTGAATGCCGACTTCCAGCTCGTCGCGATCAGTGGACGCGGCGTGGTCCATAATTGGGACCACAATCCCAGCCCCGTCATGCCGGAACAGCTTGACTTCGCGCTTCCCGACCGGCCGGACACGTCCTGGGACCCCGCGCTGTTCACGCCGGATGTCGTCGTGACCCTGCTCGGCACGAATGACTGGTCGGTCATCGATCCGGGCCGCGACCGTTTCCGTGCGGGCTATCGCGACATGCTGGCTGGCCTGCGCGCCGACTACCCGTCTGCCCATATCGTCACCGTTTCCGGCCCGCTGCTCGGCGGAGCGCAGGGGGCTGCGATCCGCGACGGCATGGACTGGGCCATGGCGGAGCTGGACGACCCGGACATCAGCACGCTGGACATGCAACTGGTCGAGCACGGCCTGAAATGGTCGTGCAATTTCCACCCCGGCCGCGATTCGATGGCCTTCATGGCCAATGCCCTGTCGCGCCACATCGCCGAGCGTCTCGACCTGCCTCGCCCCGAACCCATCATCCGCACGCCGCCGTCGGGCTGGGAGCTGGGCCCGGCCCATTTCGAGAAGCGCGTGGCCGAGATAAAGTCGCTGCCTCCGACCGGGGACGCCACCCTGCTGCTGGGCGATTCGATCACGGAGGCGTGGCTCTGGCAGGACGTGCAACCGGGCGATCGCGTGCTCAACCACGGTGTATCGGGCGACAGCACGGTCGGCCTGCTCAACCGCTGGCCGCTGATCGAGGCCACCGACCCTGCGCGCGTGCTCATCATGATCGGCACGAA
The DNA here is from genome assembly GCA_020628635.1 of Hellea sp. Taxonomy (GTDB): domain Bacteria; phylum Pseudomonadota; class Alphaproteobacteria; order Caulobacterales; family Maricaulaceae; genus Litorimonas. Next base: position 1,665 of record JAHDEU010000343.1, read on the forward strand.
CGACCTGTCCAGCAGCGTGCCCGTCGAGACTATTGCTGCCAATGTGGACAATCTCGTCGAGCGGCTGCAGGCGGCACACCCGGACGCGACCATCACCCTGCAGGCCATTTTCCCACGCGAAACCGCCATGCGCCCGAAGGTCGATGCGCTCAACGCGCTCTATGCGGACATTGCGGCCGAGCGCGGCATTGACTGGCTCGACATGAGCGAGGTGTTCTCGGAAGGCTCCGGCAAGCTTCGCTCCGACCTGACCGAGGATGACCTGCATTTGACGGCAGACGGCTATCGGCTCTGGAGAGAGCAAGTTCTTCTTCACGATAAACGATAAGACCGCTAGCGCAGCGAGGTCGGCTGTGTTATTGGCCATGCATGGTTGAAGTCCTCAAAAGCGTTCTCCTCGCCGTGCTCATGTTCCTCATGGCGCTTCTGCTCGGCTTGTAGGCCTCCCTCCGGGACCTCCCGGACCCTATCGTTGAGGCCGGAGAGCTCCGGCACATGGCTCGTCGCGATCTCGCGTCGGGCTTTTCGTGTATTTGGCCACAGTTTTTTCTGACAACGCTGTCATATTGGCGACAGTGTTGATGCAATTCGTCACGCGCTCGGTTAAGCTGGGTGCATGACCTACCGTAATGCCCTGTTCCTGTCCGCCTGTTTCCTCGCCAGCGCCTGTTCGCCCGCGGCGACTGACCCCAGCGCGGGAACCCAAGACAGCCCGGCCACGCCTGCCGCTCAAACGACCACTCCGAACGAAAACGGCGTCACGCCCGAGCTCTGGCCCGCGCTGACCAGCCCGGTCGGGCTCGACGCCGGGATCGAAGCGCGCATCGACGAGATCATGGCCGCCATGACCACCCGCCACAAAGTCGGGCAGGTGATCCAGGCCGATATCGGTTCCATCACGCCGGACGATCTGCGCAGCTATCCGCTCGGCTCCGTGCTGAACGGCGGCAACAGCGCGCCCAATGGCGACAACCGCAGCCCGGCGTCCGACTGGCTCGCGCTGGCGGACGAGTTCTACGAAGCGTCCAAGGACGCCTACACTGACGGCGTGCCGTTCATCCCGATGATCTGGGGGACGGACGCGGTGCACGGCCACAA
>JAHDEU010000344.1 GCA_020628635.1 Hellea sp.
CGAGCATCACAACCAGGTCGATGACGTGGTGGACGAGGTCAAGAAAACCACGGCCAAGGGCTACCGCTCGCTGGTCACCACGCTGACCAAGAAAATGGCCGAAGACCTGACCGAATACATGGCCGACCAGGGCATCAAGGTCCGCTACATGCACTCCGATGTCGACACGTTGGAACGCATCGAGATCATCCGCGATCTGCGCCTCGGCGTGTTCGACGTGCTGATCGGGATCAACCTGTTGCGCGAGGGGCTCGACATTCCGGAGTGTGCGTTCGTCGGCATTCTCGACGCGGACAAGGAGGGTTTCCTGCGCTCCGAGACTTCCATGATCCAGACCATCGGCAGGGCCGCACGCAACAGCGAGGCCAATGTTGTGCTCTATGCCGACAAGATCACGGGCTCGATGAAACGCGCCATGGACGAGACCGAGCGCCGCCGCAAACGCCAGATCGCGCATAACGAACTGCACGGCATCACACCCCAGACCGTGCTGCGCGGCGTGGCCGACATCGTCGGCGACAGCGAGGCGGCACAAAGCATCAAGGACGAAGCCAACAGCTACACCCCGTCCGGCCGCAAGAAGAAGTCGAGCGTCAAGGCCAAGCAGGGCCGCAAGGTCCTCGAAGCTGCCGAGTCCGGCGAACGCTATATGGGCGGCAACATGAAGGCGGTCGCCGCCGACATCGAGAAGCGCATGTTCGAAGCGGCCGAGAACCTCGAGTTCGAGGAAGCGGCGAGGCTGAGGGATGAGCTGGTGAAGTTGGGGGCTGCGTAGCGGTCTGAAAGGACGTTCTGTCCGGGGGACGGGACGGAGCGCAGCAACCGCGCGCCCCGCGCGCGGTTCCAGTTCTCAGCTCGCGAGACAGCGTGCAGACTTAAAACCTGTCCGCTTGACAGCGCCAAATGTCACACATATTTATCACACATGCAGGCGGAACCCAAAACGCGAACTTCGGTCTATCTCACAGACAGCAACCGCCGTCGCCTCGACCAAATTCCGCGGGGCGAGAAGACTGCGCTGATCAACAAGGCGCTCACCAAAGCTCTGGACGAAGCGGAGCGAGAGGCCGGAGCCTATGCCGATCTTATGGCGCGGCTCCAGGCTCTCAAACCGGTGGAACCATCGCGAGCATCCGAAGCTCTCCTGCGCGAGTTGCGGGAACGCGCGTCTGAGGCCTGAGCATGGCCGGCAGCACAATCGTCCCCGATGCCAGCCTCTTCAACAAGCTCTTCCTGGATGAAGACGACCGCGACTCAGCCCTGGAGTTTTTCGAGGCTTTGGAAGGCAGCGCGATCAAGCTTATCGCGCCCAGACTCCTGATCTACGAAGTCTTGGCCGTGTGCCTCGGACAAGGCGTGGATGGCGGTATGGTCTTGGGTATCCTCAATGACTTTCAACGCAATGTTTTGGAGGTGCGGGACCTGACCCCATCGGAATGGAACGCAGCCGTCAAAATAGCCGAGACGGGGCATCCGAAATCCGGCTTTCCATCCTTGTACGACGCCGCCTACCACGCGCTCGCCATCGAAACGGGCGGCACCTTCATCACGACGGACCGGCGCCATATCGCCAAGACGGGCTCGTTCGGGCATGTTGCCTTGCTGAAGGACTGGAAGCATGTCCTGTCGGCGGAAAACGACATAGGGGAATAGCGCGATGAGGCAGATGCTCGCCGTGTTCGGCATGCTCGGCATGCTCACCGCCTGCTCCTCCGGACAGGACGGCCTCGACGCGCTGCATGCCGATATCGTCTCCGACTATCCGACCGTTGCCCACGTCTCCGCCGACGCCGCTCCCCTCGCCCCCGACACCATCTTTCTCGACATCCGCAATCCCGAAGAGTTCGCCGTCAGCCACATTCCCGGAGCCGTTCGCGTGTCGATAAATGCGGAGCCTGCCGACGTCCTCGCACAGCTCGGCGATGTGTCGGGCAAGCGGGTGGTGGCCTATTGCTCGGTGGGGCGCAGGAGTTCGATCTTTGCGCAAGAGATGCAGGACGCGCTGCTGGTCGAAGGCGCGGCGAGCGTGGCCAATCTGGAGGGCGGGGTGTTCGGCTGGCACGCGCAGTCGCTGCCGCTGGAAAACGAAAAAGGGCGCACCGATGTGGTGCACCCTTATGACGAAATCTGGAAGCGCTACGTCCCGCGCCAGGACGCGGTGAGCTACACGCCCATTCCGGCCCGCTAGCTGAAGTCGTAGAAGCAGAGTTTGTTGCCGTCGGGGTCGCGTACGTAAGCGCCGTAGAACTGCCCCGGAATGCGCGAGCCGGGCTTGCCGTCACACGTCGCGCCGAGCTCGATCGCGCGGTCATACATCGCGTCGCAACCCTCTTGCGAGCCGCCGCGCAGCGCCACCATCGTGCCATTGCCCGGCGTCGGATCGCCCTCGTCATAGGGCACGCACACCGCGACCATCGGCTTGCCCATGCTCTCCCCGATGAAAGCGATCCGCCCGCCGTCGAAGACGACATCGTGGCCCGTGAGCTTGGTATAGAATTCCTTGGCCTTGGCCATATCCGTTACGCCGAGTGTTACATATCCGAGCATAGGGGTTCTCCTTGGTTTGGTGTTTGCCAGTGGGAGCAAGGATGCGAACACGCAAGCCGTGCAGGCGCAGTTCACATGGATGCTATGTCGTCTCTGTCTGCCAGCTCACGCCGCACGCGCATAAGCACCTCGCCAAGCAGGTTCTCGCCCTGCCATTGGTTGGAGTCCAATATCCGAGGGTCGTCCGCCGACAGCCCAACACCCCAG
>JAHDEU010000345.1 GCA_020628635.1 Hellea sp.
CGGTCGGGGAGCAGCAGGTCTTGGTCGCCGAACTGCAGGCGCTGTTCCTGACGCGTACGCAAGCCGAATGGGTCGCCCTGCTAGAGACGGTCGATTGCTGCTGGTCCACCATCCGTACGCTGCACGACGCCTTCAACGAAGACGGCGCGCCGGTGGAGACGGACGCGAAGGGCCGCCGCCACATCCAGAACCCGATCCGCTTCCGAAACGAACCGGCGCAGCCATCGCATGACGTGCCGGGCTATGGCGAGCACACAAGGGACCTGCCATGAGCCGCTTGCCGCGCCTGCCCGATGACGCGCTGCCGGACGGCACGGGCGCGATGTTCGACATCGCGCGGAACATGATGGGCTTCACGCCGAACGACGCGCGCGACATGGCCCGCAATCCGGCGATCCTAAAAGGCGTCGCGGCGATGTGCGAGGCGGTCTATGCGCCGGGCGAGGTCGAGCCGGGGCTCAAGCGGTTGGTCGGCTATGTCGCGTCCACGGCAGCGGGCTGCAAATATTGCCAGATGCACACGGCGCATGGCGCGGGGGGTCACGGCGTGGATCCGGCGAAGATCAATGCCGCCTGGTCCTACGAGGACAGCCCGCTCTTCACCCCGGCCGAGCGGTCCGCGCTGCGTCTCGCCCATCTCGGCTCGCTCTCGCCCAGCGAGGTGACCGACGCGCATTTCGAGGAACTCCGCACCCACTACACGGACGCGCAAGTGGTCGAGCTCGTCGCCGTCATCTCCATGTTCGGCTTTCTCAACCGCTGGAACGCCGTCATGGATACGGACATAGAAGCGCTGCCCGGCAAGCACGCGCTGGATATCGGATTGGAGCTGCGATGAGGGGATGGGTGATGGCGGCGGCGTTGCTGGCGGGATGTGCGGCTGCGCCCCCGCCGGTGAAGTCGCGACCGAAACCCGTTGTCACGACCGCATGGGACGCGGCACGTTTCGGCACTTACGACAATGCGGAATTTGCCAGGCTGTTCACGGATGTCGGCGGATATTCCGTCGTGTCCGATGACGGACAGACCATGCGCTTGCAGCAAAACGGGGTCGGTGCAGAAATCGTGCTCGAGCAGCTCCCGCCCGATGCGCCGCAAGCCCGCCCGCCCGATGCGCAAAGCTGGGAGCCCGGCTGCTACTGGTCGCTCATGGTGAGGGCCAGGAACTTGGAGAGTATCGTCGCCGACGCAAAACCCTTGGGCTGGGAGCCGCGAACGCCCATCGCCTTTCTGGAGTTCGGGCCGAGCCAGCTGCACATCGTGGTGCTGACCCACCAGGAGACCGGCGCGCAGGTGCAGTTCTATGAGCGGCTGACCACGCCGCTGCCCGATGGCTATCCCGAGTTTGACCGCTTCGGCGTGCCGTTCAACATCATGCAGATGGCAAGCGATCGAGACGCAACCCACCGCTTCTTCACCTATATGCTCGGCTTCGCGACTTTCTACCATGGCGAGCCCAGCCTGTCCGATGAGCCGGAGGTCAATCCACTCGGCATATCGGAGGAACTGACCACGACCGTGCCCTATGTCGCATCCATCGTTTCGCCCGTCGCGGACATGGAAACCGGGCGGTTCGAAATGATCGAGGTCATGGGCGAGGACGCTGGGCTGGAAGGGCGAGACTTCTCAGAGAAATGCACGTCTGCTTCGGTCGGGCTGACGCATGTGTCGTTCGAGGCCGAACCCTTGGAGGTCATCGGCCGCATCCATCAGGCGACACTTGCGGAATATCCCCTTGAGTCGGAAAACCCTGACGTCCTGAACGTCAGCACGCCAGATGGAGCCAATATACGGTTTCGCGCCCGGTGAGCGTCACCACCGAACTCGCCGCGCTACTCGCACGCCCCGTCGCATCCGATGACCGCAACCGCGCGCGCATCCTGCTGCTCGACTGGATCGCCTGCGCGGTGGCAGGACGCGCAGAGCCAGCCGGGCGCAAGGTGGCGGCGGCGTTTCCAGACGAGTCCGGCCCCTGCACACGCATCGGGTCCGGCCCCGCCTCCGCGCAGATGGCGGCGCTGCATAATGGCTGTCTCGGCAATGTGCTGGAGATGGACGATGTGGACCGCCGCGCCGTGCTCCACGCCGCGCCGACCGTGATCCCGGCGGCGTTTGCGATGGCGGAGGCGCAGGGCGCGGAGATGGACGCGCTGCTGGATGCCATCGTCGTCGGCTACGAGGCGACCATCCGCGTGGGCCGCGCGGTCGGACCGGGGCACTACGCCTTCTGGCACAACACCGCGACATGCGGACCGTTCGGTGCGGCGGCCGCGGCCTGTGCGCTGCTGCCCGGCTCGGATGTGGTCAGCGCGCTGGGTCTCGCGGGAACGCAGGCAGCGGGGCTGTGGCAGACGCGGCATGAGCCCGACAGCGACGCCAAGCAACTCCACGCGGGACACGCCGCGCAGGTTGGCGTGCAGTCCGCGCTGCTGTCCGCGCAGGGCTTCCGCGGGCCGCGCTCGATCCTCGAAGGCGAGCAGGGCTTCTTCGCCGCGCTCTGCCCGGGCGCGGACGCACGCGACGTGCTGTTCGCAAGCGACGGCTGGCTGATCCACGAAACGTCGCTCAAACCCTATCCCGCCTGCCGCCATGCCCACCCGGCCATCGACGCGGCCCTGATGGCGCAAGACACGGGCGGGGAAATCGTGGTGGAGACCTATGCGGACGCGCTCAAGTTCTGCGACCGCCCGGATCCGCAGACGGCCATCGACGCGAAGTTCAGCCTGCAGCACAGCGTGGCCGTGGC
>JAHDEU010000346.1 GCA_020628635.1 Hellea sp.
GAGCTTGGGCAGGGCCTTGCGCACGTCACCGCTGTTTCCGGTCACGAACAGATAGGGCACACCGAGCTTTTCCAACTGGCGCGCGATTTTCTCAGTCGTGCCGCCGCGCACATTGAAGTCGAGCAGCGCGCAGTCGGGGGCGTCTTCGGCGATGATGTCCAGCGCCTCGTCGCGCGAGGCGATCGGACCGATGACCTGATAGCCCGCACCTTCCACCGTATCCTGCATGTCGAGCGCGATGAAGGGGTCGTCTTCGATGATCATGATGCGGTCGCTCATTGCCAGGGCTGCTATCCTTCGCTGTGCCCTGGCCGGAAATGCCCACGACATTCAGAAGGGCAATGGGCGGCGCTACGATTCGGTTCCGGTCCCGGATTGGGAAATGCCAGCGCGATAATCTATGTTAGATCGTCGCACCCGGATGGTTAAGCAATTCCTGCCGACATACAAACCGGTCTGGAGCGGAACCCCGTTTGCCGCCCGCTCGTTCCGCTTGCGCACATCATCACACGACACGCGCGGCTGACTCCATGACAGACATTCTTGCCAAACCCAGACCGGCAGCCACGGCCGAGCCGTCTCGCTACAGTGTCGGCGTCATGCTCGCCCATGTCGGCGAGGACGACGAGCGGGCATTCCGCGAGCTGGTGCAGGGCTCGCTGAAGCGTTTCTCGCGCGACATCGCCGACCAGCTGCCGGACTTGTCGCTCGCCACCTCGTCCTTTTCCGCCAAGTCGCTGGTCAGCGCGGCAGACGGCTACAACCCGCTCGACTTCGTCCAGCTGGGCCTGGCGGAGAAGGCGGAGCGCGGCTTGTCCTTCCTGATCATCGTGACCGATGTGGACCTGTCGCCGTCCAAGACCTCCTACACGCTGGCGCTGGCGTCGCGCGTGACCAACATCGCCATCGTCACCACCCGCCGCCTCAACCCCGATTTCTGGGGCGAGGAGCGCGATACGGGCCAGGCCGGAGAGCGCCTCTCCGCCCTGCTGATCCGCGCCTTCGGCCAGCTGCTCAACCTGCCCGTAAGCGACCAGCCCAACAATGTCATGGCGGACATAGAAGGCGTGGAAAGCCTCGACCGCATGACGGATTTCACGCCCGCGCAGCTGCAGCAGATCCGCGACACCCTCCCGCGCGAGAGCTTCGAGCAATCGGCCCGGTCCAACTATTGGGGCTTCACCCTGTCCACGCTGCTGAGGCGATCCGGTGCGATCATGCGCGCCGTGATCCGGGCCAATCCGGTCACACTCATCGCGCGCCTGCCGACCATGCTGGCGACCAGCTTCTCGGTCATCGCCCTTCTGCTGTTCGGGGCCGAGATTTGGGACTACGCGGCCATGGCGAGCAATGGCCAGGTCGTCTTCCTGACCCTGATGAGCTTTCTGATCGGCACGTTCGTGCTCTACCGCGCCTTTGCCTTCGCGCCGGTGTCGGCCCGCGACGGGCGCATCATGGAAAGCACGGTCATCACCAGCGCGGCGACCGTGCTGACGCTGTTCGGGACCCTGTTGGTCATGTTCCTGCTGTTCGCCGGGTTGATGATGTTCTTCGCCCAGACCATCTTCCCCGAGGCGCTGATGGAAAGCTGGACGACGGTGGAGGACGCGCGCTCGCTCGACGACCACCTGCGCCTGTCGAGCTTTCTCGCCGGGCTTGGCGTGCTGTCGGGTTCGCTGGGCGGCAGTGCGGATTCGCGCAACGTCATCCGCCGTGTGCTGTTCATCAACGACGAGATCTAGGCGATGCAACAATCCGCCGAGCAGATGCCGACGCAAGAGCCGGACGTGGCGGGCGAAGTGGACGTGAACCCGTCTCTCGCCACCGAGCGGCTGGATGGTTGGCTGGACAGCCTGGTCGCTGCCCTGCCGAGCCTCGCCATCGCCGCCGTGCTGGTGCTCCTCGCCTGGCTGCTCGGCAAGCTCGCCAACCGCATCGTGCGACAGCGCCTGGCCGCGCGCGACCGGGACGACCTTGGACAATTGCTCGGCGGGATGCTCAAATGGGGGCTTGTGCTGACGGCGTTTGCCTTCGGCATGACCATGATCTTCCCGTCGCTGAAGCCCGGTGATCTGTTCGCCGGGCTGGGCGTCAGCTCGGTCGCGGTGGGTTTCGCCTTCAAGGACATATTGCAGAACTGGCTCGCCGGCCTGCTCCTGCTGCTGCGCCGCCCGTTCGAGCCGGGCGACCAGATCGAGGTCGGCAAATATGAGGGCACGGTGCAGACGGTGGAAACCCGCTCCACCATGATCCGCACCTATGACGGCCAGCGCGTGGTGATCCCCAATTCCGAAGTCTACGGCTCGCCCGTGCTGGTGAAGACGGACGCGGACCTGCGCCGCTCCCAGCTCGATATCGAGGTCGGGTTCAAGGAGAGCATTCCCGACATGCGCGCCCTGCTGACACCCGTCATGGAAGCCGTGCCCGGCGTGCGCATGGACCCGAAGACGGAAACGCTGGCCTGGGATATCGGCCGGACGTCCATCACGTTGCGTCTGCGCTGGTGGACCAGGGCGGTCCGGTCCGAGGTGGTGCGGACCCGCGCGCAGGTGGTGGAGGCGGTGCATGCCGCGCTGGAGGAGAGCGGGGTGAGCCGGCCGCTTGAGGTGGAAGTGCGGCTGGAGGGGACGGATGAGGATTCGCCGATCTAGACGGGCGCGCGGGGCGCGGCTGATGCTGCTGTCCCCCTCCGACCTCGCTCGCTGTCGCTCGCGAGCCCACCTCCCCCTTGC
>JAHDEU010000347.1 GCA_020628635.1 Hellea sp.
TGCCCGTCTTGCCGCCGCCGATCACCGTGTAGCCGGATGGCGGGGTGGTGACCTCCGGCAGGTCGTTGAGCGGCATGAGGATCGCACCCGGCGCGGCCGTGAAGTTGGGCGTGTGCGTCTTGGGAACCGACGTGTTCAGATGCGTGCCGTCGACGAGCGTTCCGAACTCGACCTCTTTGGTTTCGCCGGACAGGCGGTGCGTATATCGCCCGACCTTGCCCTCCACCCCTTGAAAATCGCAGCCCGGATGCCAGGTGACGCGGCCCGACGGCAGCAGCGTGTCGCGCATGACGCTGTCGAAATAGTCCCGCAGCTCCGGCAGGGTGGCGAGGTCCGCCAGCCCCTTGTTGTAGCCCGTCCGGTCGATGCGCCCCTTGGACAGTTCGCGCGAGGCGACGCCGTAGAAGCTGCTCGGCTGGTGCAGCGTCACAAACGGATAGGCGACGTTCCAGTGCCCGCCCGGCCGGGTGTAGCGGTCCACCAGGGTGATCGTGGCGTCCGGTTTCTCGACGAGTAGCGTATCGGCAAAGGCGAGCCCCATCGCGCCCGTGCCGATGATCAGGTAATCTGTGCTCGCTCTGTCCGTCATGCGCGCAGGACTAAGCCCTGTTCCCGGCTTGTCTAATTCAAAGTGCGCGCCAGCCGGAAGCCGAAGTCGTCATAGCGGTAGTCCATGGTGTAGCGCAGGCGCTTGGCCGCGCGCATCTGGTAGCCATGCGTCACCCAGGAGCCGCCGCGCATGATGCGGCGGGTGCAGTCGCCGTCGCGGCGCGCGCTGCCGTCGCCGGGATTGCCGTCATGGCTGCGCGCATAGCAGTCCGACACCCATTCATAGACATTGCCGTGGATGTCGTGGACGCCGAACGCATTGGCCGCGTAACTGCCCACGGGCACGGTCTTTTTCAGATATTTGCCCTTGGGCGCGCCGCCGTAGGGGAACTGGCCGTTGAAATTGGCGTCCCGGTCGGAGATCGAATGGCCCGACGCGGTGGAGAACGGCGCCGTGCCGCCCGCGCGCGCGACATACTCCCATTCGGCCTCCGTCGGCAGGCGGTAGGTGTCGCCCGTCGCTTTGTTGATCCAGTCTATATAGCTCTGCACGTCCTCATAGGACACGCCGGTCACGGGCCGGTCGCCGCGCCCCCAGCCATTGTCGTCCGGTCGGTAGCCATTGCATCCGCCGCCATCGACGCATTGGCGCCAGTCCGCGAACGTCACCTCGAAGCGGCCGATCTCGAAGCTGTAGCCGATATTGACGGGGACCTGCGGGCCCTCGTTCCGGTCGCGGCGCGCTTCGCCATTGGGGCTGCCCATGGTGAACTGGCCGGGCGGGATGACCACCATTTCAGGCGCGATGGCCTGGGTCTTGTTGCGCTCGCGCAGGCGCTTGAGGCGCGCGGCCGGGCGGTCGTCGATGGCGCTGATATAGGGGTCGCTGCTCTGCGCGCAGGCGGGTTCGGGCAACACCAGGCTGATCGTTCCAAGCGCCACCCCGGCGCACAGGCTCAACATACGGACCATCGTCTCATCCCAATCATCTGCTGCCCCCACAGCCCGGCATGAGCCGTGGCCATGACGCTCTTACGGCCCTTGTTCAAAGCGAGGATGAGAATGGCGTTAACGTGGGCCTAGCGACGTCGGTCATTGTTTATCGATCTTCGTTGATGGGTCCTGGCTTACTGGTCATGGCCGGGATTGGTCCGGGCGAGCTTGCGCATCAATCCGGGCCAGACGAGATTGTCGCCCATGCCGGGCATGAAGGCGGGCGCGCTCTGGCCGTGGACCCGCGCGCTCATCTCTTCCGTTTCGTAGATCAGGTGGTCGCGCCCGGCGGCTTGCGCGTGGATCTGCACGCGGCAGGCATTCTCCAGGAAGTAGAGCCGCAGAAACGCCGTGCCCGCGCTCGGCCCTAGCGTCAGCGTCCCGTGATTGCGCAGGATCATCAGCGAATGCGAGCCGAGGTTGGACACGATCCGCTCGCGCTCGTCGAGGTCCAGCGCGATGCCCTCATAGTCGTGATAGGCGATGTCGTCATGGACCTGCATGGCCATTTGCGACAGCCGCAGCAGCCCTTCCTTCTGTGCAGCCACCGCCATGCCGAACGCCGTGTGGACGTGGATGACGAAGGCCGCATCCGCGCGCGCATCATGGACGGCCGAATGGATGGTGAAGCCCGCCGGGTTCACGAAATAGGGCGTGCTCTGCTTGATCGTGCCCTGGTCGTCGATCTTGACGAGGGACGAGGCCGTCATCTCGTCGAACATGACGCCGTAGGGGTTGATGAGGAAACGGTGTTCTCCGTCCTCATTCGGCAGGCGCGCGGAGATGTGGGTGAACACCAGGTCCGACCAGCCATGCATCGCCACCAGCCGGTAGAGCGCCGCCAGTTCGACCCGCGTCTTCCACTCCGCGTCGGACACCTCCCCCTTGACGCTCGGCAGATCGCGCGGGTCCGGGATCACGAAACCCGGCCCCCGGTCCAGCGCCTGGGCGATCCTGTCCTCATTCGTCGGTGCATTCATGGCCGTCTCCCCGATGTGTTTTGGCTGAGTATTGGGAGATAATGGGAGGCGGGGCAAGAGGGGTGGAGGCCTGCATGCCGACCATGCATGCGCCCACGTCCTGCCGAGGATCGCGCCTGCGGCCGAGCGTTGTTTTCCGGTCGTTGTCTCGTGGGTGACACGAGCGCGGACGGTGCCCATCGATGGATGAGCGAGAAGAAGTA
>JAHDEU010000348.1 GCA_020628635.1 Hellea sp.
TCGTGCCCGGTTCCAACGCAACGCTGACGACCGTGACCTGCCCCGCGGGCACCGAAGCACAAGTCGACTTGACCTGCCTGATCACCGGTGACTATGTCGCCGACATCGACGGCTAGGCGACAGCTGACTCTAGGGGGAGAACGGCGCCTCCGACCTTTACGGGTCGGGGGCGTTTGTCGTTTTCCGAACGGCCTGACGGGACCGCGACCGAGGCCGCAAACCGCACGGCGCTTAGCCGGATGTTAAACCCTCGCGTGTAGTCTGTCGGGGAGCGCAGCCGCAAAGAGCCGCGCCGAACACGGGTGTGGGAAATGGTCGAAATCATCGCCTATTACGGCATTGCGGGCGCGATGGGCTTGTTCATCGGCTGGTTCTCTTTCCGTTACCAGGCGGTCTTCGTCGCGCTGGCCGGAAGCGGGCTTGCGGGCCTCGGCGTGATGGTCAAGGTTTTCTCGCCGGTCGCCAAGGTCGGCGGCATGACCTTCTGGGGCGCGGTCGGGGTGTGGTTCCAGTCGCTGCCCGTCCACCTGCAGAACGCGATCTGCGTGTCGCTGTTCATCGCCATCGGCGCGCGCATCGTGACGTGGTGGTACCGCAAGTTCATCTGGGTCGAGACGATCGAGAGCCGGGCGGAAATGCGCGCGCGCATCTTTCGCGAATATGACTACCGCGACGGCATCGTGGACGCCTATGCGCAGACATCAAACCGGTCCGGCGGAGGGAATAGCGAGCGTTCGGCTGACTCGCTGCGCAGCGCGGCAGGGCTGCGCTAGCCTCTCACCCGTCGCAGACCATCGGCTCGGTCGTCAGGCCCCAGCGGTTGATCTCCTCCACGCTCATCCAGTGGATGTCGTCGGACCCGGCCGCCTCCGTCCTGAAGTCATAGAAGTCGGGGTCCACGCCCATATCCTCGATAAAGCGTCGGCTCATGGCGCGGTGGGGATCGAAGGACACATCCTGCGCGTCATAGCCGGTGGAGCCCCAGCTATGCACGCCGATCATCGCCCCGCATTCGGCCGTGCGCGTCTCGCCCGCCAAGAACAGATCCACCGCGCCCGACGCGATGCGGCTGTCCGCTTCCAGATGGGTGTCGAGCCCCGCGCGCCGGATGGAGCGCGCCAGGCGGTAATTGCTGGTCACATCTTTCGTGCCCGGCATGGCCTGCAGCACCAGCGTGTCGACCTGCGGATGGTCGGCGACCAGCCTGCGCACGGACGCCTGGCTGTCGCCCGTCGTGACGCCGTTGCCATAGGCGCGGGGTCCGTCCACCGTGAACTGCAGCAACCCGTCCGTGGGCGTGCGCAGCAAGGCGCCGCCGATCAGCACCAGCGCCGCTGCGCCCAGACCCACCAGATCCCACCTCATCCGAACAGTCCGAACAGGCCCGAACGCTCGCACGCGTCGCCGTCGCCCAACAGGTCATAGGTCGCGATGTCGTCGCGGGTCAGGAAGTAGAGCGAGCTGTGCGGCGCGGCATCCCGTGCAAAGGCGTAGAAGCCGTCCGCCACGCCCAGCCTTTCGTGGAAGGCCTCCATGCGGTCCTCGATCGGGTCATATCCCAGCGTGCGCGGCTCCTCGCCGTCTGTGTTGGCCCAGCTGTGCACGCCGATGCGCGCGCCGCATTCCATGGAGCGCTCCTCGCCCGCCAGGAACAGGTCCACCCCGCCGCTGGCGATATAGCTCGTGCGTTCCAGATGTGTGTCAATGCCGCGCGCGCGGATCAGCTCGGCAATGCGGGAGTTGACGCGCAAGTCGGACGTGCCCGGCACGCTCTTCAGCACGATGGTCTCCAGCTGCGGATTGGCGTTCAGCTGCTCCAGCACGTCCGAGTAGCTGTCGCTGTCCGTGCCGCCATAGGCATAGGCGACTGGTCCGTCGATGCGCAGGTTGAACCGGTCATCCGCCGTGAACGGCGTGGACAGCGCCTCATAGACGAACATGGCCGCGATCAGCAGCACGACAAACAGGCCGACGCGCGGGCGGCGCTCTGGGCGGCGGGGCAGCTCGTCCTCCGGCTGCCAGTCGAAACCGTGCCCCGCCTCGCGCCAGTCCTCACGCCATCCATCATGGGGGTTCCAAGCCATAGGGTGAGAATATAGGGAGCGCCGTGATGGAAAACCAAGATGCAGACGCAAACCCGCTCAAGCTATACAACAGCCTGACGCGCAAGGTGGAACGGTTCGTACCCCGCGACCGCTCCCGCGTGACGATGTATAATTGCGGGCCGACGGTCTATTCCTACGCCCATATCGGCAATGCGCGGGCGGCTGTAGTGGCGGATGTGTTGTTCCGCGTGCTGCGCCATATCTATGGCGAGGACGCGGTGCACTATGCGCGGAACCTGACCGATGTGGACGACAAGATTATTGCCACTGCCACCGAGCAGGGCGTGCCAATCAGCGAGATCACGGAGAAATATGCGAAGATCTACCAGGACGATCTCGCCGCGCTGAACTGCCTACCGCCGACTTATGAACCGAAGGCGACGGAGCATATTCAGCAGATGGCCGACCTGATCGTGACGCTGCTGGACAAGGACGCGGCCTATGCAGCTCACGGCCATGTCTATTTCGATGTCACCAAGGACGCCGACTACGGCAAACTGTCAGGCCGCAAACTGGAAGACAATCTCGCGGGTGCGCGCGTCGAGGTCGCCAGCGTCAAGCGCAACCCGGCCGACTTCGTGCTTTGGAAGCCCGCCAAGGACGGAGAGCCGG
>JAHDEU010000349.1 GCA_020628635.1 Hellea sp.
CCGGCAGATGCGCCGGGGTTCCAGCTGCGCTGGACGGTCCTCCTGCGTCGGACGCTAACGAATAAACCACTACAGCCCCTACGGCGGATTTTATCCGCCGACTTGATCGGCTGGCCTCCGGAGCGGGTTTATTCGTTGTGAGCACCGGGAGCGACTGGCCGCGAGAACGGCTATTTCGCGTCCATCCCCACATCGAAATTCGGCGCGCTATGCGTCAGCCCGCCAATGCTGATCACATCCACCCCGGTCTCCGCAATGGCCCGCACCGTCTCCAGGTTCACACCGCCCGACGCTTCCAATGTCGGTCGCGGCCCGTCGAACGCCTCCACCACCGCAATCGCCTCGCGCAACATGTCCGGGTCCATATTGTCGAGCAGCACGACACCGGGACCATATGGCAGCATGCGGCGGAGCTGGTCGATCGTGTCGACCTCCACGCTGACCATGGTCATGTGATCAGATTGCGCCACGACCGCCGACAGCGCGGCGTCCACCCCGCCCGCGAGCGCGATGTGGTTGTCCTTGATCATGATGGCGGACGCCAGGCTCTCGCGGTGCGCGAAGCCTCCGCCCGCCAGCACGGCGCGCTTTTCCAGCGCGCGCAAACCGGGCGTCGTCTTGCGGGTCGCAGCAATCCGCGCCTCCGTGCCTCTGACGGCCTCGACATAGCGCGACGTGAGGCTTGCCACGCCGCTCATCCGGCCGAGGAAGTTCAGCGCGACACGCTCGGCCGAGAGCAGCGAGCGGCTCGGCCCCGACACGCGCGCGATGACCGTGCCCGGCTCGACGCGGCCGCCGTCGCCGACCACGACCTCGAAGGACGCATCCGGGTCCACCAGCGCATAGGTCAGCTGGGCCGCCTGCATGCCCGCGATCACGCCCGCCTCGCGCGCCCGCATGACGAGCGATCCGGTGGCCGCTTCGGGCACGAGCAGATTGGCGGTCAGGTCCCCGGACACGCCGAAATCCTCGTCCAGCGCCGCGCGCACGGGCTTTTCGATCACGGTTCGGGGCAGGGGTGGCAAGGTCATGACGCTTTTCATTCTTGGCCGCCTAGCCCGTCGGGAAGGGGGCGTCGAGACCGCAGCCTCGCAGCACGCCCCAGCCCTCGATCCCGCGCAGCAGCTCGTCCGCGCGCTCCGGCTCGGTCAGCCGCGCGGCGAGCCAGTCGCGGAAGTCGGTCGCGATGCGGTTGGCGACCGCCCGCATGGCGGCGTCCCCGCGCAAGCCAAGCGCCGCGACCTCCAGCAGCACGGCGACCGACGCATCGAACGCGCCGGATTGCATGATGCCTTCCAGCATCGGCATGAGTTCCGTCGCCGGACGCGGGCCGGGTGGCAGCAGCGCCTCCAGCGCCTCCACCCCGCGCTCGGCGATGCGGGCCAGCCCGGCCTCGATCGCGCCCGCCTTGTCGCCAAAGTGATAGACGATCATCCGGTCCGACGTGCCCGCCGCCTTGGCCATGGGCCGCAGGCTCGCCGCCGCGAGACCGTGCGCCAGGATGAAGACCGCCAGGGCGTCGGTATGTTTGTCTTTCACGCTCACTTGACTCCTCTGTAGCATTCGCTACACATGTAGCAATCGCTACAGAGGAGAGATTCCATGGACCGTAAAATCACTTTCATCCTGATCGGCGGGATATTCTACGGGTTCGGCGTCGCCGCCATCAAACTTCTCGGCCCGATCTTCTGGGACAGCGCGGCACTGCGCGCGGTGTTCCTGCTGGTGAACATCGCCATCGCGGCCGTGACCCTGCCCCTCTTCGCGCGCATGACGGGCCGCACGAAACACGACATGCTCATGCCGACCACAATCATGGCGCTCGCCGCCATGGTGATGGACGGACTGACCCTGAGCTTCGTGCCGCAGCTCTACGCGGATCTGCCGCAGCACCAGGCCTATGCGGGCGGGTTGCTGCTGGTAGCGTTCTGGGGTTTCTTCTTCTTCGCGCTGCTGTGGCACCGGGTAGAAGAGCGCACCGCCTGAATGTTCCTTCCCCTTCATGGGGGAGGTGGGACCGACGCCAGCAGGCGGCAGGCTCGGAAGGGGTGGCGGACGGTGAAACTGCGAACAAACGTCGAACCGGATCACCCCTTCCGACCTTGCTACGCTTTGCTCCGCAAGCCCACCTTCCCCGTCAAGGGGAAAAAATCTATCTGTTCATCCTCGTCTACTCCAGCCGGTCATAGGTCAGATAGCTGCTCCGGCTCAGCTCATCCTCCTCCGGGAAGTCCTCCCGGAAATGTCCGCCGCGCGACTCCTCGCGCGCCAGTGCGGCCGACGCGATCATGTGGCTGGCGATCAGCGGGTTGGCGCGGCCCACGCGGTCGATGAGCCTGTCGATGATGTCGATCAGGCGGTTGAGCCCCGCCGCGCTCCGGCGCACGCCGCATAGCTCCGTCATGCTCCGGCGCAAGGCTTCGCTCACATCCGGCCCCATGGAGAGCCAGGGCTGCACGCGCACGCCTTCCGCGCGGCGCTCCGGAATGTCGGAGCCGTTGATGTGCTCCGCCGCGCGCCCGCCGAAGACGACGGCTTCGAGCAGGCTGTTGGACGCCAGCCGGTTTGCGCCGTGCAGGCCCGTCGCCGCGCATTCGCCAACGGCGTAGAGGCCGGGCAGCGACGCCTGGCCGTGGCTGTCGGTCGCGACGCCGCCCATGTGGTAGTGAACAGCCGGCGCGACCGGGATGGGCTGTACGCGCGG
>JAHDEU010000350.1 GCA_020628635.1 Hellea sp.
CCCGAGCGCGAAGACGCGAGCCAGCAGACGGCGTCAGGCCATCAATTCATCGCGCAGATACAGGTCACGCCGGACCATCCGCTCAACGGCGTGGAGCCCGTTGCAGGACTGTTCACCAAGCTACGCGGCGTGACGGTCCGCATGGTGCAGCGCGGGGACGCGCAGCTTCTCCCGCCCTTCGAGGAACCTCTGCGCGACGGCGACACGTTGATCGTCGCGGCCACGCGCAAGCAGCTCTCGGGCCTGCTGAAGACGCGCCCGCAATATCTGCGCGGCATGCTCGACATTGGCGGTTTCGGCGCGGGCAGCGAGGCGGACGACACGCTAATGCTGAGCGAAGCCGTGATCGCGCCCGCATCGCGCATGATCGGCCGCAATCTGGAGCAGATCGGCTTTCTGCGCCTGACGGGAAATCTCGTGCTCGGCATCCAGCGGCGATCCCGCATGATCCGCACGCGCATGCTCGACATCCGGCTGGAGGCCGGCGACGTGCTGCTGCTGTTCGGCTATGAGGACACCATTGCGAGCCTGCGCCAGAACCGCGACCTGATCCTACTGGATTGGGCCACGGCCGAACTGCCCGACATCCGAAAGGCGGCGATCGCGCGGCTGATCTTCATCGTCACCATCGCCGTCGCCGCCCTGTCCCTGCTGCCCATCGAGATCGCAGCGCTTGGCGGCGCGCTCGCCATGATCGCGACGGGTTGCCTGAATATTCGCCAAGCCGTGCGCGCGCTCGACATGCGCATCTTCCTGCTGATCGGGGCGGCTTTCGCCATGGGCCTGGCGCTGGAACGCACGGGAGGCGCGGGCTTCATCGGGACCAGCGTGGTCAACGCGTTCGAGCCCTATGGCACGCAGATCCTCGTTGCCGCCGTCTTCGGCGTGGTCGCGTTCTTCACCAACATCATCAGCAATTCGGCCGCTGCCCTGCTGTTTGCGCCCATCGCGCTGAGCATTTCGGAGAAGGCCGACATCGACCCCATGATGATGGTGCTGACGATCATCTTCGCCGCGAATTGCAGCTTCGCCACGCCCATCGCCTACCAGACCAACCTGCTCGTCATGGGTCCGGGCCATTACCGCTTCGCCGACTTCGCCCGCTTCGGCATCCCACTGATACTGCTTTTGTGGGTGAGTTACGTCTTGCTCCTGCCGGTATTCTTTGGTCTTTAGTTTCCAAGGCTAGGGAGGTCCGGACTACATCATGAGCCATCCGTTCGATCCGAACTCCCTGCAATTCTTCCTCACCATCCCCGCGCCCTGCCCCTATCTGCCGGGCCGGATGGAGAGGAAGATCTTCACCCAGCTCGACCCGCTGGATGGCCCGCACCTCAACAACTACCTGACTCATGCCGGTTTCCGCCGCAGCCAGAACGTCATCTACCGCCCGGCCTGCGAGAGCTGCCGCGAATGCCGCAGCTTGCGCGTCGATGCCCGCGCCTTCCGCCCGTCCAAATCCTTCCGCCGCACGCTGCGCCGCAATTCAGACCTGAACGTGGGCATCGCCCCCGCCATGGCGACGCGGGAGCAGTTCGACCTGCTCGCCCGCTATCTGCAGCATCGCCATCCCGGCGGCGGCATGTCCGACATGGACTTCTCCCGCTACGAGATGATGGTCGAGGAATGCGCGTCCGAGACCGAGATCGTGGAGTATCGCGAGGGCACAGAGCTGGTCGCCTGCATGCTGGTGGACCGCCTCGATGACGGGCTGTCGCTGGTCTATTCCTTCTACGCGCAGGAGGTCGAGCATCGCTCCATGGGCAATTTCATGATCCTCGACCAGATCGCGCGCTGCGCGAGCGAGGACCTTCCGCACCTCTATCTCGGCTATTGGGTGCCGGGCAGTCCCAAGATGGACTACAAGGCGCGTTTCCAGCCGAGCCAGGTGCTGGGCCATCGCGGCTGGATGCCGCTCTCGCCCCTGCCGCTGAGCGTCGGCACGATCATCGAAAAGTGACCGTCCGCCGCCGCGACATCCTGCTGGGCGCGGGAGCGCTCGCGGCCGGAGCGGGTGTCGTCGGCGCGGCCAGCTCCAAGCCCAAGAAGACCCAAGCCCCGCGCGAACCGGGCGTGGCATCGCCCAACATCAACCGCGGCATCAAGCGCTTCCGCATGGCGACCAGCTGGCCCAAGGACTTTCCCGGCCTCGGCATCATGCCCGTGCGCTTCGCCGACGCCGTGCGCGACATGAGCGACGGGCTGCTGGACGTGAAAGTCTTTGCGGCCGGAGAACTGGTCGGTGCGCTGGAATGCTTCAACGCGACCAGCACGGGCGCGGCGGACATGTACCACGCGGCGGAATATTACTGGCAGGGCGTGTCGCCGGGCTTCAATTTCTTTACCGCCGTGCCGATGGGCATGACGGCCGTCGAAATCATGGGCTGGATCGACTGGGGCGGCGGTCAGGAGATGTGGCAGGAGCTGTCGGCCCGGTCCAACATCATCGCCTTCCAAGCCGGCAATACGGGCCACCAGACCGGAGGCTGGTTCAAGCGCAAGCTGACCGGCCTCGAGGACATGCGGGGCCTTCGCATGCGCATGCCGGGGCTGGGGGGGCGTGTGCTGTCCGAGCTCGGTGCAACCTCCGTCCTACTCCCCGGCGGCGAAATATACCAGGCCCTGCAAAGCGGAGCCATCGACGCAACCGAGTGGGTAGGGCCGTGGAACGACCTCGCGCTGGGCTTCTACCGCGAAGCGCC
>JAHDEU010000351.1 GCA_020628635.1 Hellea sp.
TCAAGCCCGGCGCGGAAACGCTCGGCATCACGCTCCAGGACGTCACCCGGCAGGTGCGCCAGGCCTTTTTCGGCCAGGAAGTCCAGCGCCTGCCGCGCAATGGCGAGGATGTGCGCGTCATGGTCCGCTATCCCGAAGCCGCGCGCGAGAGCATCGACAGCCTCGAGACGCTCAGGGTCCGCGCGCCCAACGGCGTCGAGGTGCCGCTCTTTTCAGTTGCCGATGTGGAGTTCGCCGAGGGCGTGTCGCGCATCCAGCGCCGCAACCGCCGCCAGGTCGAATATACCGGCGCGCGCGTGACCGGAGAGCAGAGCGAGGTCGAGGTGATCAAGCGCGCCATCGAGGAGGAGTTCCTGCCCGAATGGCGGCTGCGCCATCCCAATGTGGAACGCATCGAAGTCGGCGACGACGAGGTCGTCACGACCTTCCAGCGCGAACTTCAGGTCTCGCTGCTGGCCATTGTCGTGGTCATGTATGTGCTGCTCGGCGTGGCCTTCAAATCCTACAGCCAGCCACTGCTGATCATGGTCGCGCTGCCTTTTGCCTGGGTCGGCATGATCTTCGGCAATCTGGTGACCGGCGTGCCCGTGGGGATCATGAGCCTGTTCGGCTTCTTCGCCGCCGCCGGGGTGGCGGTGAACGACAACCTCGTGCTGATCGACTATGTGAACCGATTGCGCGACAAGGGCGTGGGGGCCTACCAGGCCATGCTCGACGCCTGCGTGGCGCGTTTCCGGCCGATCCTGCTGACCTCTGTCACGACCTTTGTCGGCATCACCCCGATCCTGTTCGAGACCAGCGTGCAGGCCGAGTTCCTGAAGCCCATGGTGGTCGCGCTGGCATTCGGCGTGCTGTTCGACTTCTTCCTGACGCTCATGCTGGTGCCGGCCATGTACGGGATCGGCGTGGACATCTCGCGCTTCTTCCGCGGGCTGTGGGCGGGCGAGAAACTGCCGCCGCTCGGCTCGAACTACGACCCGGACTTGATCCTGGCGCTGGACGATGTGGAAGGCGTGGATACGCCGCGACCACCGCCGCCCGGCAGCGTGCCGCCACCCGCACCGGCTGAATAACCCTGACAACACGTAAGGACCTTTCCATGAAACACGCACTCCTGATGACGGCGGGCGCAGCCCTGCTGCTCGCCTGTTCGCCCGCGGCCGAGACGGCGGAGACGACCGCTCCGGCCGAGACCCAGCCCGCCGCAACCGCTGCGCCGCAAAGGGCCAAGCTCGGCACCTTCGGCATCGAGACGGCGAACATGGACACCAGCGTCGATCCCGGCGACGACTTCTTCCAATATGTCAATGGCGGCTGGCTGGCGAAGACCGAGATCCCGGCCGACCGCTCGCGCTATGGCTCGTTCAACCTGCTCGCCGACGAAGCCGAAGTCCGCGTGCGCAAGATCATCGAGGAGAGCGCCGCCAAATCCAATCCGAGCGCGGATGAGAAACGCATCGGCGACCTGTTTGCCGCCTATACCGACGTCGACGCGATTGAGGCGCGCGGGCTGGAGCCGATCCAGGACGACCTCGCGCGCATCCGCTCGGCTGACAGCCTCGACGACATCGCCATGCTCATGTCCGATCCGGCGCTCGGCGTGGGCGGGCCTGTGGGCGGCTATGTCTGGATCGATGCCAAGGACAACGACAACTACATCTACTACGTCAACCAGTCCGGGCTCGGCCTGCCCAACAAGGACTATTATGCCGACCGCTCCGACAAGGGCGTGGAAATCCTCGACGGCTACCGCGCCTATCTTGCCGCCATGCTGACCGAAGCCGGGCTGGACGACGCGGAAGCCCGCGCGGACCGCATCGTCGCCTTCGAGACCAAGCTGGCCGAGAAATACAACAGCCGCGTGGAGAACCGCGACCGCGACAAGACCTACAACAAGATGAGCCGGACTGAGCTGCTCGACATGATGGACGGCATTCCCATGGCCGCCATGCTCGACGCCTCCGGTCTGGGTGAGCAGGAGAGCTTTGTGGTCCGCCAGCCCGAAGCGCTGGCCAATGCGGCCAAGGTCATCGCGCTGACCGACACCGAGGTCCTGCGCGACTATCTCACCGCGCGGCTGATCGGCGGCAATGCGGCGATCCTGCCCAAGCGCATCGATGACGCCCGCTTCGCCTTCTACGGCAAGCAGCTCAACGGCCAGGAGGAGCAGCGCCCGCGCTGGAAGCGCGGCGTCTCCACCGTCAACGGCACGCTGGGCGAGCTGGTCGGCTCCGTCTATGTCGACCGCCATTTTCCGCCCAGCAGCAAGGCGCAGATGGAGGAGCTGATCGAGAACCTCCGCTCCGCCTTCAAGGAGGGCATCGACGGGCTCGAATGGATGGGCGAGGAGACCAAGGAACAGGCGCAATACAAGCTCGCCAAGTTCCGCCCCAAGATCGGCTATCCGAGCGAGTTCGAGAGCTATGACGGGCTCGAGATCGACCGCGACGACCTCTACGGCTCCACCAAGAGCGCGCGGCTGTGGAACCACCGCGACGAGATGAGCCGCTTGGGCAGCGAGATCGACCGCGAGGAATGGGGCATGACACCCCAGACCGTGAACGCCTATTACAACTCCACGCTCAACGAGATCGTCTTCCCGGCCGCCATTCTCGACGCGCCGTTCTTCGATCCCAACGCCGACCCGGCTGTCAACTATGGCGGCATCGGCGCGGTGATCGGCCAC
>JAHDEU010000352.1 GCA_020628635.1 Hellea sp.
GACGCGGTAGGCGGCCGTGGCGCCTTCGGGGGAGACGCCGAGCAGCATCAGCATGGGCACGAGCACGGGGGCGAGCAGCGCCCATTTGGCGGATGCGCTGCCGACGAACAGGTTGAGCAGGCCGGTGAACAGCACGATCAGGCCGAGCGTGAGCGGCAGGGGCAGGCCCGACGCGCGGATGCCGTCCGCGCCGTGGACGGCCGAGATCAGGCCCAAATTCGACCAGTTGAACATGGCCACGAAATGGGCGGCGGCGAAGCTGAGCACGAGGTAATAGCCCATGTCCTTCATCGCCTCGCTCATCATGTCGACGAGGTCGCGGTGGCTCTTGATCGCGCCTGTGGCCGACCCATAGGCCCAACCGGCTGCGAGGAAGAGCACGAGGAAGCCCGCGACCAGCGAGCGGAAGAAGGGCGTCGCGGTGACGTACCATGACTGGCCTTCCGTACCGGGACCGTCCGCCAGCAGCGGCGTTCCGGGCGCGAATGTCATTATGGCCCAGAGCGCGATCACGCCCAGCATGGCGAGCCCGGCGCGGCGCAGGCCGGTGTTCTGTGCGTCTGTCAGCGGCTTGGCCTCCTGGCCATATTCCTCGGCCTGGTCCGCGTCGGGCTGCCACTTTCCGAGACGCGGCTCGATGACGCGGTCGGTCACGAACCAGATGGTCGGCAGGTAGATGAACATGAGGACTGCGATGAAATACCAGTTTCCGGCGATGTTCATGGTCCAGCTGGGGTCGAGGCTGGAGCCCTCCACGGCAGCCTCCGTGATGCCGAACAGCAGCGCGTCGAGCTGGCCCGGGGTGACATTGGCCGAAAATCCGCCGGACACGCCGGCAAAGGCGGCGGCGATGCCGGCGAGCGGATGGCGGCCCACTGACGCGAACAATATCGCGGCCAGCGGGATCATCACGACATAGCCGGCGTCGGCGGCGTGGTTGGACAGCATGGCGACCAACGCGACAACGGGCGTCAGCAACCACATCGGCGCGCCCCGCACCGCCTTGCGGATCCCCGCCGCGAACAGGCCGGAGCGTTCCGCCACGCCCGCGCCCAGCATGACGACCAGCACATAGCCGAGCGGATGGAAGTGGGTGAAGGTCTTGGGCATGTCGACCCAGAGGCGCTGTATGTTCTCGGCCGAGAGCAGGCTCGCGCTCTCGATGATGGCGGGCGTGCCGTCCGGGTTCAGATTGACCGGGTGCTGTGCGGACACGCCCAGCAGCTTGCAGACGACCGACACCAGAACCAGGAGGATGATCAGGTAGAAGAAGATGAAGACCGGGTCCGGCAAGCGGTTGCCCGCTCGCTCCACCCATCCCAGAAAGCCGCCCGTGCGCGGTGCGATGTCGGAAGTCGTGTCGGTCATCGTTCAAGGTTCCCCGTCTGGCATGAAGCCGTTCCCTGTGTTCCGTAAGGCCCCGGTTCAAACCGGGCAAGGTTTGACAGCGCCCCGCCGCCTGCGCCAAAGTTGGAACAGGGGAGGCGCGCGCGACATGCTGGACATCATTTTCGGCGAATCCAAACGGATCGGCCAGGCGGATTTCTACATAGGGGTGCTGCTATATGTCGGCCCCTTCGTCGTCCTGATGATGTCCGGCGCGATCGGCGCTGGCAGCAGTGCGCTCCTCCTTCTCCTTTTCCTCGCACTTGCGGCCTTCACCGTCTTTGCGGTGGGCAAGCTGGTCGTGCGGCGCGGCCGCGATTTCGGCGTGCCCACTGGCGGTTCGATCGCTTTCGCCGTGGCGTCGTTGCTGTTCCTGCCCGTTATCCTCGTCTGGGGGCTGGTCCCCGGAAACCCGGACGCGAACGCTTTTGGCGCGCCGTGGCGTTCGGGCGATCCGGATACCGCGTCGTCATGGGCCGCGCGCGATGCGGCGGGACTGGACCGGTCCGGTTATGGAAGCAGTGCGGGTCATGACGGCTCGGCAGCCAACCACGCGCCGGGCGCGGACGACTTCGTGGCCAATGACTTCACCACCGGAATACTCGGCATGGTCGCCAAGCTGGCGAAGGCGGACGGGCACGTCTCCCGAGAGGAGTTGCGGGTCGTCAACGCCTTCCTGCGCGACGACCTCAATCTGGATGCGGACGGCGTGGCTGCGCTGCAGGGTGAATTCAACCGGATGAAGTCCGATCCGCGGTCGTTCGACACCTTTGCGCGCATGTTCCACACGTCCAATCCGCACGGACCGACGGCGGCCATCGCGGTGCACGACCTGCTGATCCGCATCGCCGTGGCGGACGGTCATCTGGCACCCGAAGAAGCCCGCCTGCTGCGCAAGGCCGCCGCGATCATGGGTCTGGATGACCGGGCGCGCGAACGTTATGAAAGCTGGAATGAGGATGAGCCGCAGGACCGCGAACGACAGTCCGGCTCGCAGCAGAGCGAGGCCGCTCCATCCCCGCCCTCGGAACGCGACCGCGCCCGCGAGGTGCTCGGCGTGTCAGCGGACGCGACCGCGGCGGAGATCAGGACGGCATGGGTGCAGCGCTGCAAGGAATACCACCCCGACAATGTCCGCACGCTGGGTCCGAAACTTCAAGCCTTCGCCGAGGAGGAGATGAAGGCGGTCAATGCAGCCTATGCCATGCTGAAGAGCTGAGACGTGGAGTTGCGCATGGACATGCAGCGAACTCGAAAGGGGCTATGGCGGCTCGAGCTTCGTG
>JAHDEU010000353.1 GCA_020628635.1 Hellea sp.
CAGGTGGACAGCTCGGTCGGCGGCAAGACGGCCATCAACAATGCGTTCGGCAAGAACCTCGTGGGCGCCTTCTACCAGCCACGGCTTGTCCTGATCGACACCGATCTGCTGCAGACCCTGCCCGCGCGGCAGGTCAAGGCGGGCTATGCGGAGATCGTGAAATACGGGCTGATCGACCGGCCGGAGTTTTTCGAGCGCCTCGATGCGGGCTTGGGTGCGGGCATTCTCGCTCTGGAGCCGGATGCTCTCGCTTCCGCCATCGCGACGAGCTGCGAGGCCAAGGCGTCCGTCGTGTCGCGCGACGAGCGCGAGGGCGGCGTGCGGGCGCTGCTGAACCTCGGCCACACATTCGCCCACGCGCTCGAACTCGAAGCCGGCTATGGCGGCGCGCTGCTGCACGGCGAGGCGGTGAGCGCGGGGCTCGACATGGCCTTTCAGTTCTCGAGCCGCATCGGTGTGTGCGGCGAGGCGGACGCCGCACGGGTGCGCGATCACCTGCAGAAGCTCGCCATGCCGACCCAGCCCGACATGGTGCCATTTCTCAACGACGCGGACACGCTTCTCGGCCATATGCGCCAGGACAAGAAGAATGCGGGCGGGCGCATCACGCTGATCTTAACCCGCGGCATAGGCGCTGCGTATATAGAGCGCGCGGCGGATGAGTCCGCACTCACGGATTATCTCAAGGACATCTGCAGATGATGGAGCAACTCGCTCGCCCCGAAAACCTGATCCTGCTGGGCGTCATCGTCCTGCTGCTGGTCTGCTCGGGATTTTTCTCCAGCTCCGAAACCGCGCTCACGGCGGCGTCCCGGGTGCGGATGCACGCCGCCGAAAAGGAAGGCGACAAGCGCGCCTCCGTTGTCCAGCGCCTGATGAACATGCGCGAGCGGCTGCTGGGCGGCATCCTGCTGGGAAACAACCTCGTCAACATCCTCGCCTCCATGCTGACGGCCACGCTGTTCGGCAATCTGTTCGGCGACAGCGCGCTGGCGCTGGCGGGCGCGACGGCCTTCATGACCGCGCTGATCCTGATCTTCGCCGAAGTCCTGCCCAAGACCTACGCCATCTCCCAGCCCGACAAGCTCGCGCTCGTCGTGGCGCGGCCCATCGCGCTGATCGTCAAGGTGCTCGCGCCCATCGTGATCCTGGTGCAGATCATCGTGAACTTCGTGCTGCGCGTCTTTGGCGTGGACACCAATGCATCCGCCTGGACGGCCGCCGACGAGATCAAGGGCGCGGTGGATCTGCACCTCCAGGAAGGCGGCGTGGCGAAACGCGCCCGCGACCAGATCTACGGCGTGCTGGAGATCGGCGAACTGGCGGTGGAAGAGGTGATGATCCACCGCTCCAACATGTCCATGGTCGATATCGACGAGCCGACGGAAGACATCCTCAAGGCCGTTCTGGCATCCGGCCATTCGCGCGTGCCGGTCTATTCGGGCGACAAGGACAATGTGGTCGGCATCGTCCACGTCAAGGACCTGCTCGCCGCATTCGCCAAGGCGGACAGCGCGTCCGACATCGAGATCAAGAAGATCCTGCGTGATGCGTGGTTCGTCCCGGAGACCACATCCGTCGTCAAACAGCTCCGCGCCTTCCAGGCCAAACGCGAGCATTTCGCATTGGTCGTGGACGAATACGGCGCGCTGATGGGCGTGGTGACGCTCGAAGACATTCTCGAGGAGATCGTCGGCGACATCCAGGACGAGTATGACGAGGAGCTGGACGGCGTGAAGCGCCTCAAGGAGGGCGGCGCGACCGTGCGCGGCGACATCGCCATCCGCGACCTCAACCGCGCCATGGACTGGAAACTGCCCGACGACGAGGCGGTGACGATTGCGGGTCTGGTCATCCATGAGAGCCAGACCATCCCGGAGGCTGGACAGACCTTCGCCTATCACGGCTACCGCTTCGAGATACTCTCGCGGGAGAGGAACCAGATCAAGCGGCTTCGGGTGCGGAAGACGCATGAGCCGGACCAGCGTAGGGCGGGCTGATTTGCGCGCGGCTTTCCAAGTTACTTTCGCGCTGGCGCTCTGCCTTTTGGCAGGGTCGCCAAGATTCGCGCGGGCCGAAACCTATAAGACCCCGATGCAGTTGCCACCCCAAGGGCAGGGTTTGGGGGTCTTGCGTCCCGATGCGACTGCCACTCACCCGAGAGTGGTCGTGAGTGCGGATCGCTATATATTCACCGCGTTTGAAAGCCCTGACATGTACAATGGGCCAAAAGGCCTGAAGACCGCCGCACGCGCTGCAGGCCTAGAAAAACTGGGACGGACTCAATGGAACGTCAGTTGGACGTTCAAATACAAGACAGAGCGCGGCGCGTGCCGCGCAACCGACGTCGTCACCACATTGACGGTTGGCTACCGACTTCCCGAATGGACGCCGTCCGGGAAACCCTCAAAGGCCCTGCGTGAGCGCTACGACCTATTCGCCAAGGGACTTGAAGTCCACGAATATGGCCATGCGCTGATCGGCTACCGTGCCGCACAGGATATCGACACGCTGCTGAACAGCAACGCGCGCAAGGACGCGCAATGCAGTCGCCTCGGCAAAAGCCTCAATGCCCTCGCGCAGAAGCGTTTGTCACGGGCGCGATCCGAGGGGCGCGCCTATGATGCGTCCACCAAATTTGGGGAAACGCAGGGTGCGTTTTTCA
>JAHDEU010000354.1 GCA_020628635.1 Hellea sp.
GTGCATCGGCCTAGCGTGGTGGGCATGAATCGCCTGCTCGCTCCCCTCCTCGCTGCCACTTTGCTCGCCGCGTGCGCAGCAGAGCCGGACATCCGGCCCAATGTCGTGCTGCAAACCGAAGCCGGCGAGATCGAGATCGAGGTCCACTCCGACACCGCGCCCATCAGCGCGGCCGATTTCCTGCTCCATGTCGACGAAGGACTCTATGACGGTGCGGGCTTCTACCGCGTCGTCCGGCCCGACAACGACCCGCGCGGCATGGGGATGAGCTTGATTCAGGGAGGCCTGCTCAGCCAGGAACCCGTCACGCCCGCCATCGCCCATGAGCGCACGACCGACACCGGCCTGTCCAATGTGCGCGGCACGGTGAGCATTGCGCGCGATGAACCCGGCACGGGCTCTGCCGCCTATTTCTTCATCAATATCGGGGACAACAGCTTTCTGGACACTTTCTCAGAGAATGGGGGCGTCTCGCGCAACCCGGACGGCGAAGGCTATGCCAGCTTCGGCCGCGTCGTGCGCGGCATGGACGTGGTCGAGACGATCCAGGCGGGCCGCTCGGATGCGGCCAGCGATGTGGAGGTCACGGCCGGGCAGATATTGGACGCGCCCGTCATCATCGAACGCGCCTTCCGAGTGGACTAGCTCTCCGGTGCGTCGCTCACGCGGATGCTGCCGCTCATCAGCGTGCCGTTGCGGTACCAGGACAGCGTCGCGCGCGCGCCGGGGTCGAGCAGGCCGACGCCGTGGCGCAGGTCGGAGCTGTCTTCGAGCGGGCGGCCGTCTATCTGCACGATGACGTCGCCGGTCAGCAGCCCGGCCTCGGCCGCCGCGCCGCCCGCGACGACTTCGGCTACATAGGCGCCTTTGAGGTCCGGCAGCGATAGCTCGGCTTGCAGGTCGGACGGCACAGGCGAGATCATCACGCCGATGCGGCCGCGCCGCACCACGCCGTCTCTCGCGAGCCGGTCCGCGACATTGCGCGCGACATGGACGGGCACGGCGAATCCGATGCCGCTATTGCCGCCGGAACGCGTCAGGATCGACGTGTTGATGCCGACGACCTCGCCCGCCGTGTTCAGCAGCGGCCCGCCGCTATTGCCCGGATTGATGAGCGCGTCGGTCTGGATGAAATCGGAATATCCGCCCGCTGCGTCCCCTTCCCGGCCCGTGGCGGAAATGATGCCGGAGGTGACCGTGGAGGACAGACCATACGGATTGCCGATGGCAATGACGAAATCACCGACCCGGACGTCGTCGCCGCGCGACAGCGTCAGCGCGGTCAGCGCATCCGCCGGGACCTGCAGCAGGGCCAGATCCGTGTCCGGGTCGCTGCCCAGCAGGGTCGCGTCGAGTTTGCGGCGGTCCGACAGTGTCACGCTAATTTCCAGCGCGCCGTCGACCACATGGTGATTGGTCAGGATGTGGCCGGCTTGGGCGTCGATCACGAGGCCGGAGCCGATGCCGCCGAGCGAGCTGTCATCGGACAGCTCCCGCTCGACCGTGTTGATCGAGACCACGCCCGGCAGGACGCGGTCCAGCAGCGGCGCCATGGTCAGGACGCGCCGCTCCTCGTCATAGTCGAGCGCATCGCTTTGCAGCAGGCTCATCTGGGCGTTGGCGGGCGCGGCAAGCATCGCCGCGCCGATGGTGAGTGTCGCGAGAAGGCTCCGGCTCGCGCTCCGGGAATCGGTGTTTGGCCTACGGTTGGTCCGCATTCAGCTCCCCTGGTGATGTATTGAACGCCTGTGTGACGTTATATCAGAAGCTATGAAAAGGGGTCCGCGCGCAAGTCGCAGCCGCAGAAAGTGGCCAAGGTTTAACGCAGGCGCGTCATTGCCTTGCGCAGGGCGACCATGAGCAGACCAACGAGGAGAAAACCCGCGCTCATCGCGGCGACGCTGCGAAAGAAGCCGTCCCAGCCAAGCGTGGCCACATCGAGAAACGGATAGACATAGACATCGGTCAACGCGCCGCGGACCAATGCGAACAGCGTATAGGCAAGAGAGAAAAGGAGCCACGCGCCCGCCCAGCGCCACTTCACGCCGCGCGGTCCGAACCAGAGCCAATCGGCGAATACCAGCACGGGCACGGCGTAGTGGGTCAACGCATTGCCGGTCCATTGCCAGACATCACGCAGCTCCCGCAGGTGGGAGAGTTGAACGTGATAGACCAGCCCCACCAGCACGATCATGGTCGTTGCCAGACCGCGCACGAAACCGCCGCGCCAGCGCAACCCATAGGCCAGAGCAACCAGCGCGTTGACCCAGATCGTGAAGAAGCCGAACAGGAACGGCCAAACACCGAACAGTCCGTTCTCGCCCGCGATGATACGCGACACGCCGGACGCGACGATGCCGATAACGGCGGCAGCCGCGATGGCGAACTCAATGCCCCGAGGCGTGCGCGCCTCCGTCACGTTCCGCCGACTTTCACCAGCTGGTCCGATGCTGCAAGGTGGCCCGGAAAGATGGCGCGCTTGGCCAGCACGGCGTCGCTCACGACTGGATGGCCCGCCTTGGCGTAGAGGTCCGTGACCAGCTCGGTGCAGTAGAGCGCCGTGTCGTCATGATGGTCGAACCCGCCGTCGAACGGCACAGCGCGGGCGGCAGCACTAGCTTGCAAAACCTTGAGCCGTGCGCGGGCGTCCTCGCTTAGGCCCGGC
>JAHDEU010000355.1 GCA_020628635.1 Hellea sp.
CTCACGAGTGCAACGCCCACTTCATCAATGTGAAGGCCGCCGACCTGCTCGACCCATACCGCGGCGAAACCGAGCGCAAGATCTCCGCAGTGTTCAACGAGGCCCGCCGCCGCGCGCCGACCGTGCTGTTCTTCGACGAGGTCGAGGCCATCGCGCAGAAACGCCAGCATGACAGCCACGCGACGGTGAACACGGGCGTCTCCGCCCTGCTGACGGAAATGGACGGCTTTGACGGCGGAAACGAGAATGTGCTCCTGCTGGGCGCGACCAATGTTCCGTGGTCGTTGGACAGCGCTTTCCGGCGCAAGGGCCGCTTCGAGCGCACCATCTTCGTGCCGCCACCGGACAAGGTCGCGCGGCGCTTCATCGTCAACAAGGCGCTGGTCGGACGGCCTGTCGCACCGAATGTGGACCTGTCGGACACGATAGCGCGCACGTCTGGTTTCTCCGGCGCGGACATGATCGACATCGTCGACACCGCGCTCGACTTCGCCATCGAGGAAAGCGACGTTGCAGGCGACATCGTCCCGCTGAACACGGAGCATTTTAGGGAAGCGCTCGCCGAAGTCCGTCCGACGACGGGCGAATGGTTCGGGCAGGCGAGCGCCTACGCCACTCACGCCAATCGCGACGGCCTCTATGACGACCTCGCCAGCTTCCTGAAGCAGCACCGCAAGTGACCAAGCCCTTCGCGCCGACCGTTGCGCAGGCGCGGGTCGATGATTTCCGCGACCGGCTGGCCCGGACGCGCTTTCCCGATCCAGAAGTGGTCAATGACTGGTCGCAGGGGCTGCCGATCAGAGAGGCCATGCAACTGCGCGACGACCTGCTGGAGCATGATTTCGCGGCGTGTCTCGCGCGGATGAAAGAGCTCGGTAGCGATCGCACGGATATCGAGAATATCGATATCCACTTCCTGCATGTGCCGGGACCGGAAGATGCGGTCCCTCTTCTGCTCATCCACGGCTGGCCGGGCGGGATCATTGAGTTTTTCGACGTCGCGCAAGCGCTGTCAGAGCACCACACCCTTGTCATCCCGTCCCTGCCCGGCTTCGGCTACTCCACCGCGCCGCGCGAAACGGGTTGG
Source organism: Hellea sp. (assembly GCA_020628635.1). Classification (GTDB taxonomy): domain Bacteria; phylum Pseudomonadota; class Alphaproteobacteria; order Caulobacterales; family Maricaulaceae; genus Litorimonas. The sequence continues at coordinate 1,088 of JAHDEU010000355.1, forward strand.
GGCGTGGAGCGCATGGCCGACGCCTGCGCGGCGTTGATGCGTCGGCTGGGGCATGAGCGGTTCATCGCCCAAGGCGGTGATTGGGGCGCGGAGATCGGCTCGCTGGTGGCGCAGCGGCATCCGGACGCCTGCCTCGGCGCGCATATCAACCTCGTCAGCGCGCGCGTGCCGGAGGCGGTTCGCAGCAATCCGACAGACGCGGAAACCGCACAGATGGGTCGGCTCCGCGACTGGGGCCGCATGGAAATGGGCTATTACCGCCAGCAGGCGTCGCGACCGCAAACGCTCGGCTACGCGCTGGCGGACAGCGCCATCGGTCAGGCTTGCTGGATCGCGGAGAAGTTCCACGCCTGGACCGACCCGTCGCTGGGGCAGCCCCATGGCGGCGTGGCGCGCGCGCGGATACTCGACCTCATCTGCCTCTACTGGTTCACAAACTCCGCTACGGCGGCGTCGCGGCTGTATTGGGAGTCGGGCTATAGCTCAGGCCGTACGGCGATTGACGCAGCCGTAGCCTGCTCTTTGTATCCGCACGAGATCAACGCACCGTCGCGGCGCTGGGCGGAGAGCCGCTACTCTCGAATCGTGGACTGGCACGTCGCGGAGCGCGGCGGGCACTTTCCGGCAATGGAGGTCCCGGACGATTTTGTGACCGACGTACGGCGCGGCGTGGAGGCCATACTCGCTGCGAAATAGTCGCCCGCGCCTGCGAACTCCCCCTTGACCTGACGACTCCGCCTGTGGTGTTTGGAACGAAGACCGAACAAACAGGGCACAGCGCTGCACACGCCTGTGGATAACTCTGTTGACGGGTCTGGGGAATGGACTGCTGATGAAGGGGGAGAGCCGGTGAGTTTTGCGCGCGCCAAGGAACACATCCGCGCCGAACAGCGCCGTTTCCGCCGCGCGCAGTCCGGCCGGGCGTGGCAGGCGCGCGAACTGCCGCAATTCTATTACCTGACCAATTTCAAAAGCTTCCTGAAGGACGTTCACGCGCGTCACTTCGACCTGATGGGCGCGGAGGAGCTCGGCTTCATCTCCGCCTTCAACGACCTGCCCAAGCCCGCCCAGTGCACCTATGTCCGCATGGCCAACCGCCGGGGTTATGTGTTCGACCGCGACAAGTTCAATTATGACGAGATCCGGGAACAGGACGCCGCCTTCGCATTGCTGCGCGACGCGCACTTTGCCGAACCCATCGGCCCCGCCCTGTTCCGCGACTGGCTCTGCGCCCTGCCCAAGCCGGACCTGACGCTGATGATGTCCGACAATCTATGCGAGACACTGTTCAGGAAAAGCTGGAAGAAGGACCGGCTGGTCGAAATCGCCAACACCCATATCGACCCGGACGATGCCTATGTGCCCGACCGGTTTGTCGGACAGGGCCAGCGCGACGTGCTGGAATATCTGCTGTTTCTCTATTTCGGAAAGATCGAGGACAATTTGCAGGCTCTGACGCATCGCGACCTCGGGCTCGTGCGCCTGCCCGATGCCGACAACCGCGCTGCGCCCTATGACTGCGTGGAGGACGCCAAGACGGCCTATTTCTACGCCCGCGCCCTGCACAATTTCCGCCA
>JAHDEU010000356.1 GCA_020628635.1 Hellea sp.
CTCGAAGTCTTTACCTGGCTTCTAGGAAAGAGGACCCCCTTCCGACCTTTCTCCCTGGCGGTCGAAAGCCCCCTCCGCCGTCGGTCCGCTTCGCGGCCCTTTGGAATACGATCCCCTGCTCGGGGGAGGGATAGTTGGAGAGCACGAGACGAATGACCGACCAACCACCCACCAAGAACCAGGGCGGCATCTGGCTCGCTGTCGCCATTCTCGGCTCCGGCGTGCTGCTCCTGCTGCCGATCATTCTCATCGTCGCCTTGGTGTGAGCCTGGGCGAACCGCCGCTTAACGGGTCTGCGCTAGCATGCCCGCGTGAGCACGCCGCCTGAATACAACCCCACCCCCGCCGACTGGGACAAGCTGGCACGGCTCCAGGATGAGCAGGCCCGGCTTCGCAATGAGTGCGGCTTTGGCGACTACCGCGAAAAGGATTGGGATGTAGGCAAGCGCGTCATGGCCGCGTTTCTGCTGGGCAGCCCGGTCTGCATCGCGATTACGTTCTGGATCCTGTTCGCGTGATTCCCGCGTCAGCGAGCCGTTAAGTTTCGCGCGCTAGGCTCGCCCCATGTCCGACAAGCGGAGCTGCCGAAACCACGCCGACGGTGCCGAGTTCATCGCACCCGCGCGGCACCACCTCGCGCTCGGCTCACCAGAGCTGCGGCAGGCGCAGAAACGGCACATGTCGGGTTTCGTGGTCGGCTGCCTCGCGGGTGCGGGTTTTCTGCTGGTCGCGGGCGCGGTCTCGGCCTCGGGCGCGCTGCAATCGGGCGAGCTGTCGTCCGAGGCGCGCAACATGCTGCTGGTCGGTGGCGGCTCGATCGTCGCCTTTGCGGCGCTTTTCCTAACCCTGATGCGCGATTGAACGGCGTGCGCGCCGCGGTCGCGCAACGGCGTTGCCCCGCCCGGCGGGTTCGGATAAGCGCACGGCCATGACCGATATTACGATCCCCAATGTTGGCGAGTCTGTCGCCGAAGTGACCATCGCGCAGTGGATGGTGGAGGCGGGCGCTTCCGTCAAAAAGGACGACCCCATCGTGGAGATCGAGACCGACAAGGCGAGCCAGGAACTGGTGGCTCCGGCCGACGGCACGCTGTCCGAAATCCTCGTCGCCGAGGGCGAGACCGTTTCCATCGGCACGCTGATCGCCAAGATGGGCGAAGCGGGCGAAGCACCGGCCGAACAGCCAGCCGGCAAGGGCGATGCGGAAGTGAAGGCGCAGACCAGCCACGCGAGCTCGGGCACATCGTCCGGCAGCTCGCTCGACATCGACGTGCCCAATGTCGGCGAGAGCGTGAGCGAAGTCACCATTGCGTCCTGGATGAAACAGGTCGGCGATCAGGTTGCCAAGGACGAAGCCATCGTGGAGCTGGAAACCGACAAGGCGGCGCAGGAGCTGGTTGCGCCGCGTGCGGGCGTGCTGACCGAAATCCTTGTGGAAGAGGGGAGCGTCGCGACCATCGGTCAGACGATCGCGCGCATGGGCGAGAGCGACTCCGGTGCGCCGTCTGGTGCGTCCGGCGATACAAAGGGCGATGAGGGCGGTGGCCTGCCCGGCGTGCCAGGCACCAATGTGGACGGCGTGCCCAACGACGTCCGCGTCATGCCCGCCGCCGCCAAGATGATCGCGGACAACGATCTGGATGCGTCCAAGATTACTGGCACCGGCAAGGATGGCCGCATCACGAAAGCGGATGCCAAGAAGGCACTGGACGCCGGCTCGGCCAAAAAATTAGCGCCTGCCGCCGCGCCCGCATCCGCTCCCGCACCTGCGAAATCGCTCGCACCCGCGCCAACACCGTCCGCACCGTCCGCGCCGCGCGAGACCGGCCCGCGCGAGGAGCGCGTGCGCATGTCGCGCCTGCGCCAGACCATCGCCCGCCGCCTCAAGGACGCGCAGAACACCGCCGCCATGCTCACGACCTATAACGAGGCCGACATGAGCAACATCATGGCGATGCGCGCGGACTACAAGGAGCTCTTCATCAAGCGCCACGGCGTGAAGCTCGGCTTCATGAGCTTCTTCGTGAAGGCCTGCGTGCAGGCGCTCAAGGACGTGCCGAGTGTCAACGCCGAGATCGACGGCACGGACATCATCTACAAGAATTTCTACGACATCAGCATCGCGGTCGGCACGGACAAAGGCCTCGTGGTGCCCGTCCTGCGCGACGCGGACACGCTGTCGCTGGGCGGGATCGAGAAAGGCATCGGCGCGCTGGGCGCCAAGGCGCGCGACGGCCAGCTCTCCATGGACGACATGCGCGGCGGGACGTTCACGATCAGCAATGGCGGCGTCTACGGCTCGCTGATGAGCTCGCCGATCCTGAACCCGCCGCAATCGGGCATTCTCGGCATGCACAAGATCGAGAAGCGGCCCGTGGTGGTGAACGACGAGATCGTGATCCGCCCGATGATGTATCTGGCGCTCAGCTATGACCACCGGATCGTGGACGGGAAAGAGGCGGTGACGTTCCTGGTGCGGGTGAAGGAGTGTCTGGAGGATCCGGAGAGAATGCTCTTGGACCTGTAGACTCCGCTCTCTCGCACAACAGAAACACCCGCTCCGGAGCGTAGCGGAGGGGCTGTAGTGGTGTTTCTGTTAGCGTCCGAGGAACGAGGACCGTCCAGCGTCAGCTGGAACCCCGCCTTATGGGGCGGGACGA
>JAHDEU010000357.1 GCA_020628635.1 Hellea sp.
GCGCCGGGGTTCGTGTCCGCCGTCCTGCGCACGTCGCCGCCCTGCCCCGGATAGTAGAACGTCTTGGAGATGATCGTGCCGACGGGATAGTCGAGAGAGCCGTCCTCGCGAAGGTGTGCCGCCTCCGGCACATGCACGGTGCGCAGCTTGTGGGCGTAGTCGGTGAAGAGCGGCGCGTTGACGGAGTAGGTTACATTGCCCGCGACGGGCACGAGGTGTCCGCGCTCGGTCGTGAGCACGCCCCAATCGGAGAGACTCGGCGGGTTTGCGTCCGCGTGGAAGACCGGCGCGTTGGGTGCGGCCGCCGAGCAGCCTCCAAGCAGCAGCGATATGGCGAGCAGCCGCCGCACCCTAGTCGAGCGCGTCAGTCGTCTGCGCGGAGCCGAGCGTCACCTCGCCCAGCCGCGGCAGTTCGCAATCATGCGGGGCGTTGTCCACGCGCATGTTCTTGGACTCGTTTGCGAGGTCCGCATTGAACACATCCGCGCCGTCGTCTTGGATGCAGATCTGCATGTCCGCGCCGTCCTTGGTGTAGCCGTCCCACAGCACATGGGGAAAGCGGCCGTTCAGCCCGAACACCATGGTCTTTGCCGCCTTCAGTTCCATCCCGTCCGGCTTGTCCCCGCCGCCGGAGAGCCGGTTGCCGTGGAAGTGCAGGCGTTCGGGGTAGGGATCGAAGCTGTCCGAGAACGAGCTGTCGCCGAAGTTGGACGAATACACGCTGCTGATGATGATGTTGGCCGTGCGGTTGTCGCGGATGTCGTTGTCGAAGACTTCCACATCGTCATGGCTGTTGATGACCACGCCGGAGCCCGCCGGGATGGAGGCCACCGGCGTTCCGGGGTGGCCGAAATTCCTGCGGTCGTTTTCATAGACTTCGTTGTTGAACACACGCACCCGCCCGCCCGGCTGGGACAGGTCGGGCATGTTGAACACCAGAATGCCGCCGGTGTTGTCGGTCGCGATGTTGTCATAGACGTCCGCGTCCTGCGTGTTCTCGATCTCGATGCCGGCCACATTGCGCTCGGCGCGGCTGTTGCGGACCACGACGTTCTTGGACTGCCCGACATAGATGCCCGCATCCGAGGCCCCGATCGCGACCGCGCCGTCGATCAGCACATTGGTCGTCTGCACCGGGTAGAGGCCGTAGGCGCCGTTTTCGGTCTTCGCCTCGCCGGTCCATTCGGTGCGGACGCGGCGGATGGTGACGCCGGTCGTGTCGTTGATCTTGATGGCGTCGCCGATCGTGTCCTCGACCGCGAAGTCTTCGAGCACGACATCGTCGCCCGTCACGATCAACCCTTCCGCCCCCGCGATCTGTCCACGGAAGGACAGCACGCTCTTGCCCATGCCCTCCCCGCGAATTGTCACGCCGTCGACTGTCAACGACAGCCCCCGGTCGAGACTGTGCACGCCCGCCGGGATGGTGATGACGTCCCCAGACTTGGCGTCCAGCAGGGCAAGCTGCAGCTGGTCCTGATAAGCGGTGTCGGTTTCGGGTGTGGTGCCACCCCCGCATCCCGCTAGAACCAAAGCTGTGCCCAGGAGTATGAGTCTACGCATGACGTTGTGTCCCCGAAATGTATCGCCCTTTACGGGTCGTTATGAGGACAATGCCGCGAGAACGGACCGCGTCAAGCGCGCGGCTGCGTTGATCGGCCATGCGGTTGCGACGTGATCGGACCCCACAAGGATCTGCTGGCCAAGCGCCGCGCCAAGCTGCGCGCGCGAAAGCCGAAGCGGAAACTATGGCGGCGCGTATTCCGCACCGGGCTTGCCGTATTCATCCTCGGGCACATCTGGCTGCTGGCCCACGCCGTGCTGCCCGTGCCGATGACGGCCAACATGCTGATGCGCCCGGACGGCACAGAGCTGCAAAAGGACTGGACGCGGATCGAGGACATCAGCCCCAACCTCGTGCGCGCGGTGATCGGGGCCGAGGACTCCCGCTTCTGCGCCCATTCCGGCATCGACTTCGAGGCGCTGGGCGAGGCGGTCGAGGACAACAGGTCCGGCGGGCGCAGGCGGGGCGGCTCGACCATCACGCAGCAGACGGCGAAGAATGTCTATCTGTGGAATGGCGGAGGCTACGCGCGCAAGGCGGCGGAAGCCTACATTGCGCTGTTCATCGACCTGACCTGGTCCAAGCGGCGCATCATGGAGGTCTATCTGAACGTCGCCGAATGGGGCGACGGCATCTACGGCGCGGAGCGGGCCGCGCAGGCGCGCTTCGGCAAGACGGCATCAGAACTGACGGAGCGCGAAGCCGCCCTGCTCGCTGCCGTGCTTCCCAGCCCCAATAAATGGCGCGTCGACCCGCCGGGACCCTATGTGGCGCGCAGGGCCGGAACGCTGCAGGCGCGCGCGCGCGTGGTGGACGGCGAAGGGCTGGCGGGGTGTGTGCTGGAGTGAGGGGTGAGTCGCTGGAGACGCGGTTTGCACTCCACCGATCTGAAGCCCGCACTGGTTAATTCGTGCAAACGATGGGTCTCCGACTGGTGGTCGAGCGAAGCGATGGTCGGAGGGGTAAGGTCACTCCAAGCCAAAGACTAGACACCTTACCCCTCCGTCACCCCTCGCTGCGCTCGTGGCAACCCTCGCCGTCGGTCCGCTTCGCGGCCCTTTGGGCTCGACCCCTCAAAGGGGAG